>NZ_DASYJG010000022.1:0-21897 GCF_035996765.1 Baekduia sp. | reverse complement strand
CAGCCTTGTGCATGCCAGGCTCCTTTCCTCGGAGGCCACATGCCCAGGCACGCAGCCTGATGTTCGGATGGAGCCGAACTTAGCGCTGAAACGCGCAAGGCCGCAAGGCCGAGGTGCGCGACGAGGACTACTCCTGCTCGAGCAGGCGAGACCGAAGGCGCAGGACGGCCTTCGTGTGCAGCTGGGAGATGCGCGACTCGGTCACGCCCAGAACCTCACCGATCTCACGCAGCGTGAGGTTCTCGTAGTAGTACAGCGCCACCACGAGCTTCTCGCGCTCGGGCAGGCGGGCGATCGCGTCGGCCACCCGATCCTTGAGGTCGGTCTGGTCCATGACCGCGGCCGGATCCGGCGCGTTCTCGTCGGTCAGGGTGTCCAGCAGCGAGACGGCGTCGCCCGAGGAGTCGCCGACGGTCCACAGCTCGTCGAGCGCGGCGACCGTCGAGTTGGAGATCTGCAGCAGCGACTCCTGGAAGTCGTCGACGCTGACGCCGAGCTCGCGCGACATCTCCTCGTCGGTCGGCGCGCGCTGCAGCTGGTGCTCGAGCTTGGTGTTGGCCTTCTCGATCTCGCGCGCCTTGGCGCGAACGGAGCGCGGCACCCAGTCCAGGGAGCGCAGCTCGTCGATGATCGCGCCCTTGATGCGGGTGATCGCGTAGGTCTCGAACTTGATCTCGCGCTCGAGGTCGAAGCGCTCGATCGCGCTGATGAGGCCAACGAGGCCGTAGGAGATGAGGTCGCCCTCGTCGACGTGGGCGGGCAGGCCTGAGGCCATGCGCCCGGCGACGTACTTGACCAGCGGCGAGTAGGCGATGACCAGCCGCTCACGCGCGTGCGTGTCGCCGGTCGCCTTGTACCGGCGCCAGAGGTCCCGAAGCTCAATGGCCTTGACGTTGGTCTCCATCCCTGTCCTCACGCCCTCGGATGTGCACGCGCATACGCGGACTTGAGCCTGGCGGACTCTACACGGGTGTAGATCTGCGTCGTCGAGATGCTGCTGTGGCCCAGCATCTCCTGGATGGCGCGCAGGTCGGCGCCACCGTCGAGCAGATGGGTGGCGAACGAGTGGCGTAGCGCATGGGGATGCGCCCCACCCTGCAGCGCCGCGCGCCGGGACCACACGCGCAGACGCCGTCGCACGTCGCTCGTCGAAAGCCGCCGGCCGGACTTGGACAGGAACAACGCCTGTTCGGCACGGTCGGCCTGGAGCGCCGGACGGGCGCGCTCCACATACCGCGCCAACGCCTGAACGGCCGACTCGCCGATCGGGACGATGCGCGTCTTGCCGCCCTTGCCCTCGACCCGCACCTCCTCGGCGTCGAAGTCCAGCGAGCCGCGATCCAGGTTGACCAGTTCCTCGGCGCGCAGGCCGCAGGCGTAGGCCAACTCGAAGAGCGCGCGATCGCGGACGTCGAGCGGCGTCGTCTGCGGGATCCGGTCCAGCAGCTCGGCGACCTCGTCGGCCTTCAGGACCCGCGGAAGCTTGGACGGCCGCTTGGGCGCGGGCACGAGGTCGGCCGGGTTGGCCGCCATCTGGCCGTGCTCGCGCAGCGTGCGATAGAGCGAGCGCAGCGCGGCGAGCTTGCGCGCGACGGTGGCGGCGACGACATCGCGCTCGCCCAGCGCCGCGGCGTAGCGGCGCAGGATGCGCGTGGTGACGTCGGTCGGCTCGTGGCCCTGGGTCGTGCACCACAGCGCGAACTGGGCGCAATCGAACCCGTAGGCGCGCCGCGTGCGCGCGGCCGCGCCGCGGCGCAGCAGATCGGCGTCAAAGAGCCGCAGCGCCTCCTGCCAGGCGCTGCTCAACGCGTCGGCGCGCGCGCCGTCACCAGCCCTATCCTCAACCACCGTGGGACTCTTCTTCATCGACACCAACTCCGGTCAGGTCGCCACGCATCGGCAGCTGATCGACGCCGGCATCTCGCCCGACAGCGACGATCCGCCGCGGCCGTGGCACCGCGTGCGCGGCAACCTCGACTCCTCGACGATGTGGTACGCGGTGCTCCGCAAGAGGACGAACGGGATCTTCATTGGCACGCTCGTCTTTCGCCACTCCGACCACCATGCCTCCCTGCTGAAGGACGGCTGGGAAGAGGTCGACGTCGACGCGATTCGCGATGTCGATCTGCAACGCCGTTAGGCGATGAAGATCGGCGCGCCGACCGGGACGCGCGGATAGAGATCCTCGACGTCGGCGATCCGCATGCGCACGCAGCCGTGTGAGGCGGCGTGGCCGATGGTGCCGTACTCGCTGGGGTCCACCCCATGGATGCCGGCGCCGTTGAAGATGCCCAGCCAGCGGGACTTCAGCGGGTTCTCGGGCGTGCCGCCGGGGATGACCTTGCCGCGGTCCGCCACGGGAACCCAGTCGGAGTTCGGCTCGGTCCAGGCGGGGTCAACCGCCTTGTTCTGGATGTGGTAGAGCCCGGCGGGCGTGTCGAGGCCAACGGCGCCGATCGCCACCGAATAGCTCTTGACCTCCTTGAGGTTCTTGAAGACCGTGAGTTTGAAGGCCTCGCGGTTGACGACGAGCGTCGTCGCGTTCTGGGCGATCAGCTTGTCAGTCGACACGGCGGGCGCGACGTGGTGGGTCGAGGCGCTGAAGCGCCGCGTGGCGGTCGGCGAGCCGAGTGCCGCCTTGATCTTCTGGTGCAACGCCGTGGCGTCAAGTGCCAGGCCCTCATGGCTGGGCGTCGTCGTCGGGCCGGAGACGGCGAACTTGATGGTCGCGTTCATCGCCGGGCGGTTGACGGACTTGCGGACCCGGTCCAGCAGCCGGATGACGGCCGCGTCGGAGAACGTGACCTCAGGCTGCAGACGGGCGTCGAGCTGCTCGCCGGTCACGCCGCGCCAGGTGCGCTTGAGCAGGTTGCCCTGGCGGCTGCGGGCCACCGCGTCGGCGACGGTCGCGTCCAGGTTGGTGGCGACCTTCGCCTCGCGCGCGGTCAGGCGCCAGCGCCGGCTGCCGTGGTCGACGGTGATCTCGCGGTTCAGGGGCGCGAGGATCTGCTGACGCAGCTTGGTCTCGGCGGCGTCGCGCTTGAGGCCGCCCACGTCCACCCCGCCGATCGTGACGCCCTTGCCGATCTTGTCTTGCTGGCCATGGTCATAGACGACGATCGCCGCAGCGATGGCGGCGAGCGCCACCAGGAGGGCAGCGACGGCGATGACAGGACGTGCGAGCAATGGTGAGCGAAACCGAGGGGAAGGAGTTCGCGTCCAGAGTAGTGGCTCCGGCGGCGGCGGAGAACCCCTGCAAGGCCCGCTGCCGGGCTGGTGGACGCGACCGTGCCAGCTTCGCTGTCAGCGTGCGGACGTGGCTGGCGCGCCGAGCAGGCGATCGATGCCGCGCAGGACGGTGGCGCGGGCGGCGTTGTGGGTCTCGTGCTCGCGCAGGGCGCGCAGATCCTCGTGGCTCAGCGAGGGCAGGATGCTGAGGATCTCGCGCGCGGGCAGGGAGCCGTAGGCGGTGGTCGACGGCGGTGTGGCCGCGGGCGCGGGCGCCGCCAGCTGCTCTTGTTCGGGATGCTCGCGCGGCGCCGAGTTGGCGGGCGGCAGCGGCGCCGGCCGCACGTTGGACTGGCGCACGCTCGGGCTGAAGCGCAGGAACTCCTCGACCGCCGACTCATAGCGATAGCTCGAGCCGACCGCGCCGCGCAGGATCGGCTCCAGGCGCTGCTGCTCGCGCAGCCGCAGCACGGTCTCTCGCGTCGTGTGCTGGTAGATGAAGCCCGTCGCCTTGTAGCGGCGGTTGTCCAGCGCGCGGCCGAAGCGCAGCTGAGGCAGCATCTCTGACTGAATCGGTACGCCGGCGCGACGCAGCCCCTGGGTCGCCAGGCCGGTCCCCCACGGCGGCAGGATCGGCAGCATCGTCTTGCCCAGCAGGTCGACGACCTCCGAGAGGACGAGCACACCGTCGGCGGCGCAGTTGAACGTCCCGTCGAGGTCGTACTTGACCGCGTGCTCGAGGCAGTTGGCCATGTCGTCTTCGTGGATGAACTGCACCCGCGGGTCGAAGCCGAGGATCGTCGGGATCGCAGGCAGGTGCAGGTAGCTCTGCCACGAGGTCTTGAGGTCCGGGCCCAGCGCGTTGGCGAAGCGCAGCACCGTGACGGTCGTGTCGGGGTTCTTGTGGCGGAAGTCCGAGACGTTGGCCTCGGCCTCGCAGATGTCGCGCTCGATCGGAGTGCCGGGCGCGTGCGGGCGGCGCATCGCCTCGGTGAAGAAGGCCGGGTCGTCCTGCTCGGCGCCGTAGTAGCGGGCTGATGACTTGAACACCAACTTGCGCACGGGAGACGACGGCCCACCAGCCGCGGCCAGCACGTTCATCGTGCCGATGACATTGTTCTCGTGGGCGCGCGAGCGGCTCGTGACGATCGAGTCGACGACCAGGCGGGTGTCGACGATCGTGTCGATCTCGGCGGCATCGACGATCCGGCGGATCAGCGAGTGCGCGTCAGAGACCTGGACGAACTCCGTGCGCTCCAGCGCGAGCTTCGGCGGCCGGCGGTCGATCCCGATGACCGTCTCGATCTCGGGATCCTGCTCGAGCGCTTGGGCCAGGCGGCCGCCCCAGTAGGTCGACAGGCCGGTGATGAGGACGCGGCGCGACCTCATCCGAACCACACCGAGCGGCGCTTGCCGAGCATGTCGAGCAGCTCGTCCTGGATCGTCGCGCGGATGTCGTGGGCAATCGTCTGCACGAGCGCCTGGTCCTCCCACGGCTCCTCGACGCCGAGGTCGTCGGTCGGGACCGGCGGCAGGAACCTGATCTTGAACTTGGCCGGCAGGTAGCCGAGCGCGCCGAAGAGCCCGAAGTGCGGGAAGGTCGGCGTGATCGGGAAGTAGATGAGGCCGGTGAGCTTCTGCAGCGCGCCGAGCTGGGCGAAGACCGGCATCGCCTCCTCGGCGCCGACGAGCGCGATCGGGACGATCGGCGCGCGGGCGCGCATCGCCGCCTCGACGAAGCCGCCGCGACCGAAGCGGCGCAGGCGGTAGCGGTCCTTGTAGAGCTTCTCGGTGCCCTTGCGGCCTTCGGGGAAGACGAGCACGAGCTGCTGCTCGTCGGCCAGCAGGCGGTGGACGTTGGCCGGATGCGCGGGGACGCCGCCGATCTTGGGGATCAGCATCGACAGGCCGGGATAGCCCTTGAAGAAGTGCTCGACCGTGAGGTGCAGCGGGCGCGGTTGTGGGTGTTCTTCCTTGATCGCCTTGGCGATCATCGGCGCGTCGGGCGGCAGCGCGCCGGAGTGGTTGGAGACCAGCAGCGCCCCGCCCTCGGACGGGACGTGCTCGATGCCTTCGACCTCGCAGCGAAACCACAAGTTGTAGTAGAAGTCGACGAGCGTCTTGTCGAAGAAGCCTTCGACGCGCTCGCTGCGGCCCCAGTCGGTGACCTGGCGCTCGGTCTCGATCGGCGCGAGGTACTCGCGCAGGTCCGGCTCGCGCTCGGCGACGTCGCTCCCGGAGTTGGCCGGGACCGCGTCATCGATCAGCGCGAGCCGATCGTCGTCGTCGATGCGCGCGCTCTCGCGGGGCTCCTGGCGCAGCGTGCTGCGTTTCGTGTCGGCCATCCGCCTGCGATTGTCCCAGGCGGGCGCGTTCCAAGCTATGGAGCTTCTGTTCAGCCGCGCGCGACAGACTCGCGCGCGAGCAACGGACGGAGCTTCAGTGCCAGCTCGGTCCAGTCGTGGGCGCAGACGATGTCTTCGGTCTCACAGACGTCGGCGTTCCACGGGTGGCGGATCGTCGCCACGGCGATCCCGCGCTCCAGCGCAGTCTCGATGTTGTGCGGGCTGTCATCGATCAGGAGGTCGATGCCGATCTCGGCACAGCGGGTGACCTTGTCCTGGGAGCAGTAGAGCTCGTCGAACTGGAGGCCGATGTCCATGAGCCACTGGGCGGTCACGGTGTGGGCGCGCTGCGCCCGGTGCGAGGTGATGTGGATGAAGTGCCCGGCTTGGGCCCAGCTGTTGACGGTCTCCACGGCGCCCGCGTAGGGCCGGCCGGCGAGGACTGCCTGGTCGCAGTGGGTCTCGTCGATGCAGCAGGTCAGCTGCTCGGGCTTGAGCCGGGTGATGCCCCAGTCGAACTGCTCCTCGTAGGGCAGGTCGATGCCGAAGCGGCGCTGGGCGGCGTCCGAAAGCACGTCCCAGTAGTGATGCAACGTGGAGTCGATATCGATGGCGATGCGCATGGGTCAATCTGCGCGACCGTCTCCCCGCCGGTCCGCGCTTCTATCGTAGGGCCATGGCGACGCGCACGACGGCTGACCGACCGACCATCGCCCTCGACCTATACGGACCGGTGGGTCGTAGCGCGTGGCTCGATATCGACTGGCGCGAGCACCTGCGCTGGGTGAAGGTCGGCGGCCGCTGGATGAACGTGGTCGACATCGGGCCCGGTCCGGATGTCAGCGCCGCGGCGGGCACGATCGTCTGGATCCACGGGCTGACGGGGTCCTGGCAGAACTGGCTGGAGAACCTGCCGTTCTTCGCTCAGACGCATCGCTGCATCGCGATGGACCTGCCCGGCTTCGGCGAATCCGAGCTGCCGATCGAGAAGATCACGATCAGCGGCTACGCGGCCGCCGTCGACGAGCTGCTGGGCGTGCTCGGCGTGACGCGCGCGACGGTCGTGGGCAACTCGATGGGCGGCTTCATCGGCGCCGAGCTGGCGATCCGCTTCGGGACCTGGGTCGAGAAGCTCGTGCTGGTCAGCGCTGCCGGGCTGACCGTCGAGCATCAGCGCAACGAGCACGCGCTGGCGCTGCTGCGGCGCGGGTCCGGGCTGCTGGCGCTGGGGACCGGGTGGCTGGCGTCGAAGTCCGACGAGCTCGCGCGGCGGCCGCGCTCGCGCCTGGCGATGCTCAACGTCGTCGCCGCGCACCCCGAGCGACTGCCGGCGCCGTTGGTAGCCGAGCAACTGCGCGGGGCCGGCAAGCCGGGCTTCATCGATGCGCTGGACGCGTTGACCAGCTACCCGATCCGCGACCGGCTCGGCGAGATCACCGCGCCGACGCTGGTGGTGTGGGGCGCCAAGGACATGCTCGTGCCGGTCCGCGACGCCTGGGTGTTCGGTGAGCTCATTGCCCACGCGCGCGTGGTCGTCTACGAGGACACCGGGCACGTGTCGATGTTGGAGCGCCCGGCGGCGTTCAACGCGCTGGTGGAGGATTTCCTTGAGACCTAGGAGGTCGGGGTGCGCTGCTCGCGCGCGAGGCGGCGCAGGCGCGACTGCTCCCACTGCGAGAGCCGCCAGAGGTCGCGACGGACCTGCTTGGGATCGATCTGGCGGCCCGGGAGGTGCATGTTGGCCTGGCCGGCGAGGTGGTGCTCGTCGCCGGTCAAGGCCATCCACTTGGCTAGCGCGTCGTCGGAGTCGGGAAGGCGCGCGCTGCCGTAGGGGCGCGTCTCGTCCGGGAAGGCCACGCAGTACTCGGCGAGCAGCTCGCGGGTCTGTGGGAGGTACGCGACGATCGGCTTGTGCGGGTAGATGATGTAGGCGTAGGGCGCGCCGGCGCGGGTGGCCTGCGTGCCGCCCTGCTCGGGGCCGGCCGACAGCGCACCCCAGACCCGGATGAAGCCGAGCTCGCGGTACATGTCCCACTCCTCGTCGTTGACGCAGGAGCGCAACAGCTGGCGAGCGCGCTGCTCGGCGCGGCGCTCACGACCGGGGTCATAGACGTCGACCGGCACGCGGGCACGCCGTGCGCGATGGCGCTCCCAGCCCTCGGTGACGCGCGGCGCGGCGACCTCCCACAGCAGTGCCACGATGACGATCAGGGTGGCGCTGAGGGCGAGGACCATCGCGACGTCGCTCCCGGGTGGCTCAGCTGCCGCCGGCGGCGCGCGGGAAGAAGATGACGCGATCGGCGTCGCGCGGAACGTCCTCGAAGGCCTTGACCATCCGCGCCTCGCGACGGCCGGCGGAGGAGGTGACGGGCACCGCCGCCCACATGCCCTCGTCGAGTTGGCGGCGGAACTCGTCGACCAGCATCTGCTCGTCGGCGGCCACCTCGACATCGCCCTCGGCCAAGAGGACCTCACCGTGACCCGGCTTCATGCGCAGCAGCCTCACGTGCGGGATTATGGCAAAGGGGTGAGGGCTGGTCAGAGGGGCAGACCACGGCGGCTGCCGGTTGGCCTATGGCTGGGCGCGTCGCCGCTCAGGCGGGCGCGCCAAGACGGCCGCTGTTGGCGACCGCATGGACGTCTCCGTAGCCCACGCCGAGGACGTTGACCGGGCCGGGGCCGGCACCGAGGTCGCGCAGGCCATAGCGGACGGCCTCGGCGGCGATGGCGCGGGCGGCGCGCGCGGATTCGGCCAGCGTGAACCCGAGCGCGAGGTGCGCCGCCAGCGCTGAGGAATGCGTGCAGCCCGAGCCGTGCGCGGCGCCGTCGGGGTAGCGGTGGCCCGGGATCTCGACGGTCGCGCCGTCGACCGTCACGAGGACGTCGATCGCCTGCGCACGATGGCCGCCGGTGACGACGACGGCGTTGGCGCCGACCGCCTGGACGGCCTCGGCGAGCGCCGCGCCATCGAGCGCGGCGGCCGCGGCACCCGCCAGCACGCGCGCCTCCGGGACGTTCGGGGTGACGACCGTCGCGCGCGGCAGCAACAGCTCGATCAGGGCGCGTTCGGCGTCGGCGGGCAGCAGCCGCGCGCCTGACTCGGCGACCATCACGGGGTCGAGGACGACCGGCGTGCCGGCGGGCAGCGCGTCGAGCGCGACGGCGACGGCGGCGATCACGTCCACGGCGCCGACCATGCCGATCTTCACGGCGCCGATCGTGAAGTCGGCCGCGACAGCCTCGATCTGCGCGACGACCATCGCCGGCTCCACGGCCGCGACGCGCGTCACCGCGACCGTGTTCTGCGCGGTCAGCGCCGTGATCGCCGTCGTGCCGTGAACGCCACAACGGGCGAAGGCCTTCAGGTCGGCCTGGATGCCGGCCCCACCGCCGGAGTCCGAACCGGCGATCGACAGGCAGACGGGCACATGCGGCGCGGGCGGTGGCGGCCCGGCGGGATCGGTCGACATCACGGCCGATGCTAGCCCGGCACCGGTGCAGGTGGCAGCCCCCACCCTCATGACGCCACCGCCCGGGTGGTTCGCAGCACGCGGCCACCCGACACACGGCGGAGAAG
This sequence comes from Baekduia sp., assembly GCF_035996765.1. Lineage (NCBI taxonomy): Bacteria > Bacillati > Actinomycetota > Thermoleophilia > Solirubrobacterales > Baekduiaceae > Baekduia > Baekduia sp. The sequence goes on along the minus strand of NZ_DASYJG010000022.1, from coordinate 12,747 downwards.
ACCGAGCAGCTCGAGCTCCGCAAGGCCAGCGCGGACAGCGGGCGCGCGGGCGGGGTCGCGCGTCAGCGACGCGACGCTGTCGTGACCGTCCTCCACCGCGGCCAGCAGCGCCCGCAGCGCGGGCGCCAGCGCCGTCGGTGGGGCGGTCAGCTCGCTTTCGGCACGCTGCATCGCAGCCGCCGCGCCGTCGATGCCCAGCACGACCTCAAGCGCGTCCTGAACGTCGCGGATCAACGTCGCGCCGTCACGCAGCAGCGCGTTGGTGCCGCGCGAGCGCCAGCTCAACACGGGGCCAGGCACCGCGGCCACGTCGCGGCCGAGATCGAGCGCGAGCTCCGCGGTGATCAGCGAGCCTGAGCGCTCGGCGGCCTCTACGACGATCGTCGCCGGCGCGAGCGCAGCGATGATGCGGTTGCGCGCCGGGAAGTTCCACCGGAACGCTCGGAAGCCCGGCGGCATCTCCGAGACGATGGCACCGCCCGCCGCAAGGATCGCCGAGTAGAGGCCGGCCTTGCGTCTCGGATACGGCACGTCGGCGCCGCCGGCAAGCACGGCGACCGTCGGTCCGCAGACGTCAACGGCGCCGGCGTGCGCGGCGCTGTCGACGCCCAGTGCCAGGCCCGAGACCACGGTCACGCCCGCACCCGCCAGACCGCGGCCGAGGACACGCGCGACCTCCAACCCTTCGGGTGAGGCGCGGCGTGTGCCGACAACCGCGACCGCCGCCGGCAGCCGGCCGGCACGGTCCTCGTCATCGGCCGCGCGGCCCACCAGACGCATGAGCCGCGCCCGTGCCTCATCGCCGCCGCGAACGAACAGCGCCGCAGGCGGCGCGGCGTCGTCCAGCAGCTGCACGGGATAGCCGGCGGTGTGGCGGCACAACACGTCCAGTCCGGCGTCGGCAGCCGCGGCCAGCAGGTCCGTCGGGCGCGCCACCGCCACCCGCTCACGCAACCCGGTCCCACCACAGACCGCATCGATGAGCGCATCCTCCTCGAGCGCCAGCACGGAGCGGATCGGACGGCGGCGGCTGTGAGCCACCTCCAGCCCGCCGGCGACCTGGGCCAACAGCCACGTGCGGCGCAGGCACGCCGCGCACGCGACCGCGTGATCGTCGACGCTCATGCCGCTTCCTCCTCGGAGCCCTCTGCGACGTCCTGGCGAAAGCTCAGCGCCTCGAGCAGGTGATCGGCGCCAACCGTGCCGGCATCCTCCAGATCAGCGATCGTGCGGGCGACGCGCAGCACGCGATCGTGACCGCGCGGGCTGAGCGCGCCACGCTCATAGGCCCGGCGGAGGACGGCGGCAGCAGCAGGGTCGAGCGCCACGTGGCGGCGGACCAGCGCGCCATCGAGGTGCGCGTTGCAGCTCGCACCGGTGCCGTCCAGCCGCGCCACCTGGCGTGCACGCGCGGCGACCACGCGCTCACGTTCGACGGCACTGCGGCACACCGGACCGGCCGCGAAGTCCGCGGGCGTTGGACGCTGGACGTCGACGAGCAGGTCGAGGCGATCCAGCAGTGGACCGCTGAGCCGGCGGCGATAGCGCGCGATGTCGGCCTCCCCGCAGCGGCAGCGCGACATGCCGGCGTACCCGCACGGACACGGGTTGGTCGAGGCCACCAACATGAAACGCGTCGGGAAGACGGCACGGCGCTGACCGCGCACGATCGCCACGCGGCCGTCCTCCAGCGGCTGGCGCAACGCCTCCAACGCGGGTCTTGCGAACTCCGCAAGCTCATCGAGAAAGAGCACGCCGTTGTGGGCCAGTGTGGCCTCTCCCGGCATCGGCTGCGAGCCTCCGCCGACAAGACCGGACGCCGAGATCGTGTGGTGCGGCGCCCGGAACGGTCGCTCGGTCACCAGTCCGCCGCCAGGGCGCATACCGGCCACGCCTTGGATCCGCGTGACCTCGATCGCCTCAGCGCGCGACAGCGGTGGAAGGATCGACGACAGCCGCTGCGCGAGCATCGTCTTGCCGGTGCCCGGCGGACCCGCGAGCAGCAGGTTGTGGCCGCCGGCCGCCGCGATCGCCAACGCCCGCAACGGACCGCCATGGCCGCGCACATCGGCGAGGTCGAGCGCAGGACCCAGAGGCGCTGTCGCACCGTCATCATCCGGTGGCGGCGGCTGACCGTCGCTCTCACCGCGCAGGATCGCCACGACCTCGGCCAGGCCGATGGCACCGTGGACGCCGAGCCCGTCGACGAGCGCGGCCTCCCGTCCATGGACGGCGGGGAGCACGAGGCCACCAAGCCCCGCTGCGACCGCGCCCTCGGCCACCGCCAGCACCCCGCGGCAGGGACGCAGCTCACCACCCAGCGCAAGCTCGCCGAAGATGGCGACACGCTCCAGTACGGACGCCGGCAGCTCGCCGACGGCAGCGAGCACTCCGCAGGCGATGGCCAGGTCGAAGCCCGGCCCCTCCTTGCGCAGCGCCGCCGGCGCGAGGTTGACGGTGATCCGACGGGCAGGAAACTCGAAGCCGGAGTTGAGAATCGCCGAGCGCACGCGCTCGCGTGACTCCCGCACGGCACGGTCGCCGAGCCCGACGATCGTGAACGCCGGCAGCCCCGGGCGAATATCTACCTCGACCGTGACCTGGCGACTCTCGACGCCGTGAATCGCGAAGGTGGTGATGTGGGCCAACATGCCCGGCGACGCTATGTGGCAGGTTGCGACACGGGCGCGGCGATCGCGACAATCGTGCGCAGCGACTCCTACAACTCGCTTCCGATCGGTCCCGCGCCGGCCTCCTGGGCGCTACCGATGACGCGCGCGCACGACCACGACGCGCACACGCTGACCGCTGGCGACCGCCAGCTTCAGCGTCGCCCGCGTACGCACCGCGACCGCCTTCGAGCACGGCGCGGTCTCCGCGGCCGACGGCGTCGCGAGACAGACCCAAGCGCGTAGCTTGCCGGCCGGTGCGTGGCGCGCACGACGCAACGACACGCGCACGGTGCGATCGCGCCGAGGCGCCGTGACGAGCCTCGCCGCCGCGGCAGTCGCGCCGATGCGCGCCGGCCCGACGCTCGCCTGTGCCAGCGCCACCCCGCGCGCCGTCCGAACCGTGGCGCTCGACATCGCCGACATCGCCGCAGACCCCGCGCTGGCCGACCGCACGGGTCCGATCCACGCCGCGGCCCAGGCGACGGTGCTCCCGCCGGGCCCGGTCGCCGTCTCGGAGCCGCGCATCATCGCGCCGGCGTCGCCATCGTCGAGCACGTAGGCCCCGGCGCCGTCGGTCGCCAGCTCGGTGCAACGCGGGTTACAACGCCAGAACCGCAACACCTTGGTGGCGATCTCCGTGCTCGCGCTCCACGCACCGGGTGTCAGCGTCAGCGTCTTGCCGACGTCTGCACGGCCCTGGACCGAGAGGCGCGGGATGACCTGGATGCCCGGCAGTGCAGGCGCAATCGCCGCCGTCGGCGCCGTCGCTACCGTCGTCGCGCCATCGACGTTGGTCGCCACGGTGACGACGCGGAGCCGCGCACGGGCGTCGGCGGTCTGCAGCCGGTAGGAGAGGTTGCGCGCGCCGGCGATGTCGATACACGCGGCGCCCATCGCATTGCAACGCTGCCATTGATAGCCGTAGTGCGTGTCGACGGTCGTGTGCCACGTTGCGCGGATCACCTGGAGCGTCTTCGGAACCTGGAGCGTCCCGTTGATCGCGCCGAGGGTCGCCAATTGCGGCAGCACGGCTGCGACGACCGCGGTCGGCACCGCAGCGGCGACCGTGGCGCCCTCGGTGTTGGTGGCCGTCACCGTCACCGTGACCGTGGAGCCCACGTCAGCAGCTTGGAGCGCGTAGTTGGTGCGCGTCGCACCCGGGATCGCCACGCAGTGGTCGCCCGCGCCGTCGCAGCGCATCCAGGCATACGCGAAGCTCGTGGGATCGTTGGTCCAACTGCCGCGCGTGGCCTGCAGGTTGGCCGCGCGCATCGCCGTTCCGGAGACGACCGGCAGGACGCTCGCGACCGGCACCGGCTGATCGGCGACCGTCGACGCAGCGCTGTCAGCGCTCGCGGTCCGGCCCGGGGACGTCGCGATCTCGTGCACCACCAGCGTGTGGTCCTTGTCGGCCACCGCGATCTTGTAGGTCTGTCCGCCCGCGCCCGGGATGTCGACGCAGTGCGCACCGTCGGCGTCACAACGCTGCCACTGGTACTTCTCGCTGCGCGTCGGCACCGTCCACACCGCCGGCAGCGCGCGGACCGTCTGGGCAACCTGCATGATGCCCTGGATCGTCGGTGCGCTGGTCAGCGTCAGCGCGCGTCCGGCGACGTCGCTGGTGAACGTCGACGTCGCCGCCGTTGACACGCCGGCGGCCGTGGCCGTCACCCGGACCGTCATCGCGTGGCCGACGTCGTTGCCGCTCAAGATGTAGGCCGGTCCGGCGCCGACGGTCACGCAGCCGCCCAGCGCCGAGGCGCCCGACGGGCAGCGCAGCCACTGGTAGGTGAACGTCGCGCTCGCCGGCGTCCAGACACCGGGGTCGATCGACAGCGTCTCGGTGTCCTGCAGCGTGCCGGTCGGCGCGTCGATGCTGCTCGGCGCGACCGGCGGCACGATGATCGTGGGCGTTGCCGCCGAGTACCCCACGCCCGTGCCATCGTCGTTGGTCGCGGTGACCTCGACGCGGACGGTCGCGCCCGCGTCGGCGTCAGCCAAGATGTAGGTCTTGGCCGTGGCACCGGCGATGTCGGTGTACGTGCCTCCGGCGACGCGCCGTTGCCACTGGTACGCGAAGCTGTCGGCGGCCGGGCTCCACGCGCCGTCGGTGCTCGTGAGCGTGTCGCCGACGCGGAACCCGCCGGTGAGGCCCGGAACGACGCGGTTGCCGGGCGTCGCAGCGACCACGACCGCCGTCGGCGCCGAGGCGGCGACCGTCGCGCCGTCGACGTTGGTGGCGGTGACCCGCACGCGGATGGTCGTATCGACGTCAGCGGTCGCGAGGACGTAGGAGGCGGCCGTCGCACCGGTGATGTCGGTGAAGCCGTCGCCATCGTCGCGCTGCCACTGGTAGGCGTAGGTGGAGCCCGCCGGGGTCCAGGTTCCTGCCGAGGCGGTGAGCGTCAGCGTCCGCTTGGCGGTCCCGGCGATGCTGGGCGCGCCGATGTTGCGCGGCAGATCGGTGGCCACGCCGGCGGTGGCGGCGGTGGTCGCGGTCGCCGAGCCGAAGGCGTTGGTCGCCGTCACGACGACCTTCAGCGGGAGGCCGAGGTCATCGACCGTCGGCGTGTAACTCGTGCCGGTGGCCCCGGGAATGTCGGCAAAGCCGTCCCGTCGTCACGCTGCCAGTCGTAGCTGAAGCTCCCGGACGGCAGCCAGGTGCCGGAGTTGACCGCCAGCGGGACGCCGCGCTTGGCTGCTCCGCTGATGATCGGCAGGACGCTGTTGACGGGTGTCCCCGAGGTGATCGGGCCGACGGCCGCGACGGTCGCGGTGACCGACCCGTAGGTGTTGATGGCCGTGACGCGCGCGCGGACCGTGTGGGTGACATCGGCCGGGACGGTGAAGTAGGTGGGGCTGGTCGCACCGGCGATGTCGACGAAGCCCGAGCTCGTGCTGCGTTGCCACTGGTAGGCGTAGGTCGTCGCGGTCGGGTACCAGCTGCCAGCCGTGACGGTCAGCGGCTTGCCACCCTGCGTGCTCCCGGTGACCACCGGCGCAGCCGTATTGGCAGGCTCACCCGCGATGACGGGGCCGACGGCCGCAGAATCGGCCTGCGCGTTGCCCTGCGCATTGGTGGCGACGACGTGCACGCGAAACGATGCGTCGATGTCGCCATGGACCAAGATGTAGGTCGTGGCCGTGGCGCCGGTGACGTCGACGAAGCCGTCGCCATCGTCGCGCTGCCACTGGTAGGAGACGCTGGTCGCCGACGGGCTCCAGGAGCCCGAGGAAGCGGTCAGCACCCGGCCCTCGATGGGGCTGCCCGCGACGGTCGGCAGCGCGAAGCTCACGGGCGGCCCGCTGGCCAGCGCGGCGTCGTTGACGAATGGCGCCTGCAGGGCGAGCGCCGGGCCATCGGCCTGCGCGAGCGCGGGCGCCAGCAGCGCGGTCAAGGCCGCGAGCAGGCAAAGCAGGGCACCCGAGAGACGCCGCACCCCCCATGCAACGGCACCGAATGCTCGCGATCGCAGCCGGCTGGACGCATGGCCGAGCCCTGTTGGCGGTCACAGGCGCACGACCAGCTGGGCGTCGCCGAGCCGCAGTTGGTCGCCATCGGCCACGATCGCGCGGTCGATCCGGCGCCCGTTGACCCACGTGCCGTAGCTCGAGCCGCGATCGACGAGCAGCCAGCCGCCCTCGACACGCTGCAGCGCCGCGTGGCGCCGGGAGACCGTCGGCTCCAGGAAGCGGACGTCGCTGGCGCGCGACCGGCCGAGCAGGATCTGCGTCCCTGGCGGCGCGGCGGGCAGCACCAGCACCGGAACGTCGCCGGCGCGTGGCGGTCGCCCGACGGCGCGGCGCAGCCGGTCGCCCAACGAGCGCAGACCTCCGGCGCCCGGCGCCTCCGGGCGATCGTCGTTGGGCCTCATCGATGCCGGAACGGTGACCGCGCAAGATCGTCACGTTCTTGGCCAGACACGGCGCAGCTCCGTCCGTAGCTTCGTGCCCGTGTCCACCGACCCCCGTCAGCACCTCGGCCGCCTCGGCGAGCAGCTCGCCGCCGAGCATCTGGAGCGTCTCGGCTACACGATAGTGTGCCGCAACCACCGCACGCGCTTCGGGGAGATCGACCTGATCGCGTGCGCGGGCGAGACGCTCGTCTTCGTCGAGGTCAAATGCCGCCGCGGCCGCGGCGAGCCGTGGGATGCGTTGCACGAGGCCAAGCGCGCGCAGGTCCGCCGCATGGCGCGTGCCTACCTCACGGACGCCACCGACCGGCCGCGAACGCAACTGGTCCGCTTCGATGCCATCGGCGTGGTCATCGACCTGCGCGGTCGTCTGACCCGGCTCGAGCATCTGGAGAACGCGTTCTGATGGCGCGGGCGACGCGCGGGATTGTGGCGCTAGAGCGCGAGCTGCTGGTAGGCCGTGCTCTGAAACGACGTGCGGTGCAGCGGCGAGACGCCCTGGCGCTGGATCGCGTCGCGGTGCTCCGGCGTCGAGTAGCCGACGTGAGCCGCGAACTGCCAGCCGGGGTGGCGCGCATCGGCGCGATGCATGAAGCGGTCGCGGGTGACCTTGGCGATGATGCTGGCCGCGGCGATGGCGGCGCTGGTCGCATCGCCCTCGACGATGGCACGGCCGCGGTGGCCTTCAAGGTCGCCGACCGCGAAGCCGTCGCTGAGGCAGATACAGCCCGGACGAGCCACCTTCAGCAGCGACTCGCGCAGGGCAGCGAGGTTGGTCTTGTGCAGGCCGCGGCGGTCGATGCCGCCGGCGCTGCGGGAGACGACCGCGACGCGGGTGGCGATGCGCAGCACGACCGGGTAGAGCGCCTCGCGGGCCTCTTCGGTGTGCTGCTTGGAGTCGTTGAGCAGCGAGAGGGCGCGGACGTCGCGCGGGCCAAGGCGGTCGTAGTCGAAGAGCACGGCGGCCGCGACCAGCGGGCCGGCCAGGCAGCCGCGCCCGGCCTCGTCGGCCCCGGCCACGAACCGCACCCCAAGCGCACGATCGTGCTGGAAGAGCTTGCGGCCAGTCCGAGCCTTGCCCTTCTTCTTGCGCGGCTTGGCCGGCTTGGGCGCAGGCACCGCCGCGGCCAACTCGGCCGCGAGCGTCGGGCTGGTCGGCTCGGCCGAAATGGCGCTAGAGGAGGCCGATGCGCTTGGGCGGCCAGTAGGTGGCGAAGGCGCCACCGATGATCCACTTGCGCGGGACAGGGCCCCAGAACCGGCTGTCGTCGGACTCGCCACGGTTGTCGCCCATCATGAACCAATGGCCGGCGGGAATCTTGATCGGCCGCGGGAAGTCGCAGCCGGTCCCACCCTCGCACGGGCGCGTGAAGCCGTCGGCCTGGCGCTTGCCGTTGACGAAGGCATGGCCGCCCTTGATGTACACCGTGTCGCCCGGCCCGGCCACAACGCGCTTGATGAAGTTCACCTTGGCCTTGGTCGCCGTCGGGCGGTCGCAGGCCTGGTCGGGCTTCTTCTGCGGATCACCGCAGGTGTTGCTGTCAGAGCCGGCAGGCGGGTGGAAGACGACGACCTCGCCGACTTCGGGCTTGTTGAAGCGGTTGCCCAGACGGTTGACCAGCACGCGCTGGCCGACCTTCAGCGTCGGGACCATCGACTCGCTCGGGATCCTGTACGGCTTGATCAGGAACGCCTGGATGCCCAGGGCGAGGCCGAGCGCGACCACCACGATCACGACCAGCTCGACGAACGAGCTGCCTGCCGACTTCTCCTTCTTGGCTCCGCCGGCGGCGGGGCTCATTTACGACTGCTCGGAGTCGGCGTCTGCCTCGGCCGAAGCCTCAGCGACGGGCTCGGCCGGAGCCTCGGAGCTCGCGTCAGCGGTCTCGACACCGTCGGCGTCGACAACGACCTCGTCGGCGGTCGCACCCTCGGCATCGACAGCGCCATCGCTGGCGGCTGCCTCGGCCTCGAGCTGCGCGGCGGGATCGTGAAGCAGACCGGTCTCCACGACCTCTTCGGGGCCGATGTAGCGGCGCTCGCGGACGCGGGCGGCCTTGCCGACGCGATCGCGGAGGTAGTAGAGCTTCGCGCGACGGACGTCACCGCGGGCGGAGATCTCGATCTTCTCGATCTTCGGCGAGTGCACGGGGAACGTGCGCTCCACGCCGACGCCGAAGGACTGCTTGCGGACCGTGAAGGTCTCGCGCGCACCGTGTCCCTGGCGCTTGATCACCACGCCTTCGAAGACCTGCGTACGACGACGCGTGCCCTCGACGACCTGGAAGTGGACGCGGACGCGATCGCCCGCCTGGAAGCGGGGGACGCGGCGCAGCTGGGCGCGCTCAAGGGATTCGATGACAGTGCTCATGGCAAAGAGAAGGCGCGGAGATCGGCTCCGCGCGTCGGCTGGGTGATGGTAGCGAAGGGGCCGCCGCGACGCCTTTGGGCCTGTGTTGGGCCCGTCCTACCCCGACATCGGGCCGAAGGGGTCCGGCCCGGCGCTGCGTGGCTCGTCGTCTGCGGAGATCGGGCCGAAGATGTCGACCCCGCCCACCCCCCCGCCCTGACGCGTCTCGCCCGGCTCGGGATCCGGCGGCCGTGCCGTTGGCCCCACCACGCCACGCTCATGGCTGCGCATGCGCCGCCACGTGTGGATCTCCTCGTGGTGGCCCGACAGCAGCACCGGCGGCACCTTCCAGCCGCGGTACTCGGCTGGACGGGTGTAGTGCGGGTACTCGGGGTCGCCGCCCAGGGCCTGGCTGAAGGACTCCTCCAGCGCCGACTCCGCATGGCCCAGCGAGCCTGGAAGCTTGCGCAGGACCGCGTCCATGACCACCATCGCCGCCAGCTCGCCCCCGCTGAGCACGAAGCGCCCGACCGAGATCGCGTCGGAGGCGAAGTGCTGGACGATGCGCTCGTCAAAGCCCTCGTAGCGACCGCACAGCAGCGTGATCGCCGGCTCAGTCGCCAGCTCGTCGACCAGCGCGTCGTCGAGCATTCGGCCACCGGGCGTCAACGCGATGACACGCCGCTCACGCCGCAGGTCGACCGGATCCTGGTGGTAGATCCCCTGCAGCGCCTTGTCCATGACGTCGACGCGCAAGACCATGCCGGCGCCGCCGCCGAAGGGCGTGTCGTCGACCTGGCCGCCGCTCAGCGGCGTGTAATCGCGGGGGTTGAAGGTCCGCAGCTCCGCCCCGCGCTGGGTCGCGTTGCGCACGTGGCGCTGGGTCTGAAACCACTCGAACCACTCGGGAAAGAGCGTCACCACATCAAGCTGCATAAGCCGTTAGGCGTCCTCTCCGAGGAAGGCCAGGTTCACATCGATCAGCTGCGCCTCGAGGTCGACCGTCCGCACCGCGTCGGAGATCAAGGGCACCCACAACGCTTTGGCGCCGGCCATCGGACGCTGAACCTCCAGCAGGTCGCACGATGGGTACGGCAGCAGCTTGGCGACCACGCCCACGGCCACTTCCCCGTCGACCACGCGACAGCCGATCAGGTCCTCGGCGTACCACTCGTCCTGCTCCAGCGGCGGCGCGTCGGCGCGGCGCATCCAGAGGTCGGTCCCGCGCAATCGCTCGATCGCCTCGCGCGACCCGACACCCGCCAAGCGCAGGATCGGCCGCGAGGGCGTGCCGTCGTGGCGGACGATCGCCACCTCGGCGCCATCGACGATCAGCGCCACCGCGCCGCCAAGCACCCGCTCGCGCGGCTGCGTCACATAGAACGATCCGTCCAGGCCGTGGGCCCGGCCGATGCGGCCCACGCTGATCAGCGCGCCGGCGGCCTGAAGGGCAGCCGGATCGGCGTCGGCCATCTCAGTCGACGATGTCGACGAGGACGCGGCGTTGCTCCTTGACCGCCGCGGCCTTGACGACCGTGCGCAAGGCGTTGGCGGTGCGCCCGCCCTTGCCGATCACGCGGCCGTAGTCCTCATCGCCGACCGACAGCTCGAGAACGACCGTGCCGTCCTCCTCGTCGAACTGCTCGACGGCGACGGCATCAGGATCGTCGACGAGCTGCCGCGCCAGGTAGTCGAGCAGCTCCTTCATCGGGCGCTAGACGTTGGAGACGTCGATGCCCTGCGTGCGCAGGAGCTTGCGGACCTGCGGGGTCGCCGTGGCGCCCGTGGAGACCCAGTAGCGCACGCGCTCCTCGTTGACCGTGATGGTCGAGGGCTCGGTCTGGGGGTTGTACTGGCCCAGGATCTCGATGTTGCGCCCGTCGCGGGGCGAGCGCTGATCGGCGGCAATGATGCGCCAGATCGCGTTCTTCTTGGCGCCCACGCGCGTGAGTCGGAGTCGAACTGCCATAAAAGTCCTTGCGTCGGTACTGAAAGAGCGTCGGAACCCGCAGCTGATGCGGCAGGAAAGCGACGTGGGAGGTTAGCGAGCCTGGCGCATCATGGCTTGCAGGTCGGGCATCTTGCCGCGCCCGATCTGCTTCATGACCTTGCGCATCTGGCCGAACTGCTTGACGAGCTGGTTGACGGCTTGGACGTTCGTGCCCGAGCCCTTGGCGATCCGCAGGCGGCGCGAGCCCTTGATCAGCTCGGGTCGCCGGCGCTCTTCCGGGGTCATCGAGAGGATGATCGCCTGAACGCGATCGAGCTCCTTCTCGTCGACCTTCAACCCCTTCATCTGCTGGCCCGCGAAGCCGGGCATCATGCCCAGCAGCGACGTCAGCGGGCCCATCTTGCGCAGTTGGCGCAGCTGCTTGAGGAAGTCCTCCAAGGTGAATTCGTCCTTGCGCAGCTTGCGCTCGAGCTCCTTGGCCTCGTCCTCGTCGAACTGCTGCTCGGCCTTCTCGATGAGCGACATGACGTCGCCCATGCCAAGGATGCGCTGCGCCATGCGATCGGGGTGGAAGGCCTCGAACTGGTCGAGCTTCTCGCCGACCGACGCGAAGAGGATCGGCTTGCCGGTGACGGCCTTGACCGAGAGCGCGGCGCCGCCGCGGGCGTCGCCGTCGAGCTTGGACATCACGACGCCGTCGAAGTCGACCGCCTCGGAGAACTGCTGGGCGACGTTGACCGCGTCCTGGCCGGTCATCGCGTCGACGACCAGCAAAATCGAGGTCGGCTTGACGGCCTTGCGGATGTCCTTGAGCTCCTGCATCAGGCGCTCGTCGACGTGCAGGCGGCCGGACGTGTCGACGATCAACACGTCCTTGCCCTCTTGCTTGGCGCGGTCCAGCGCCCAGCGGGCGATGTCGACGGGGTCCTTGTCGGTGCCTTGCTCGTAGACCGCGGCGCCAGCTTGGCCGCCGACCTTGATCAGCTGCTCGACGGCAGCAGGGCGGTAGACGTCACACGCGGCGACGGCGACCGAGGAGCCGTTCTGCTCCTTGAGCAGGCGCGCGAGCTTGGCCGTCGCCGTCGTCTTGCCCGAGCCCTGCAGGCCGGCCATGAGGACGACGGTCGGTGGGCGCGGCGCGAAGGTGATGCCGGCCGAGGAGCCGCCCATCAAGGCCGTCAGCTCCTCGTTGACGATCTTGACGACCTGCTGGCCGGGGTTGAGCTGCTTCTGGACTTCCGCGCCGAGGCAGCGCTCCTTGACTGCGGAGGTGAACTGCTTGACCACCTTGAAGTTGACGTCGGCCTCGAGCAGCGCCAGGCGGATCTCGCGCATGGCGCGCGTGATGTCCTCCTCGGTCAGCGCGCCGCGGCCGCGGACGCCGGTGAGGGTCTCCTGGAGCTTCTCTGACAGGGAGTCGAACACTCGCTTGAAGTGTAGGTTGCCGGGATGCTGCGCAGGGGATGCCGGATCCCGCTGCGCGCGGTCAAGGTGCGCGTCCGCTAGCGCTAGGTCGGCTCGCGCGGCGGCGGCGGGAGCGGCGACCCCGAGGGCGGCTCCGGGCCGTCGGTCGGCGGCGGCTCGCCGGGCAGCCCTCCGATCTCGCTTGCGGCCTCGAGACTCACCTCCGGCGGCGTGTAGGTCGCCGCGCCCTCGGCCTCGGCGGTCGCGCGCTCGGCGGCTGCCGCCGCGGCGGCGGCGTCGGCCTGGGCCTTCGCGTCGATCGCGTCGCGCTCGCCGCTCGCCCTTGGCTTCGGCCTCGGCTTCGGCGGGCCGTCCTCCGGTCCTGCCCCGATCCGGCCGAGCGCGCTGCCGATGTTGCCGAGCGCCTGGTTGAACTCGCTCGGGATCACGAAGATC
>NZ_DASYJG010000021.1:0-6047 GCF_035996765.1 Baekduia sp. | reverse complement strand
CAAGGAGTGCCTGAAAACCAATGGCTCACACCGCACCCAAGCCTCAAGCCACCACCAAGCACGAGAACCTCCGGGCATGGGTGGAGGAGGTAGCGGCCCTCGCCGAACCAGAGGACATCCACTGGTGCGACGGGTCCGCCGGGGAGTACGACCAACTGGCTCAGAGGCTTGTAGATGCAGGGACTTTCGAGCGGCTTTCGGAAGCAAAGCGGCCGAACTCCTACCTGGCGCTGTCGGACCCGGCGGACGTTGCCCGGGTCGAGGACAGGACGTTCATCTGCTCCGAGAAGGAGGAGGACGCCGGCCCGACCAACAACTGGCGCGCGCCCTCGGAGATGCGCGGCACGATGAACGACCTGTTCACGGGCTCCATGCGCGGGCGGACGATGTACGTCGTCCCGTTCTCCATGGGTCCGCTGGGCTCCGACAAGTCGCACGTCGGCGTCGAGCTGACCGACTCGGCGTACGTCGCCGTGTCGATGCGGATCATGACCCGCATGGGCGCGGGCGCGTTGGACGTCCTCGGCGAGGACGGCGACTTCGTCCCCTGCGTGCACTCGCTCGGCGCTCCGCTGGCGGACGGCCAGGAGGATGTGCCCTGGCCCTGCAACGCCGACAACAAGTACATCGTCCACTACCCTGAGTCGCGCGAGATCTGGTCCTTTGGCTCCGGCTACGGCGGCAACGCGCTGCTCGGCAAGAAGTGCTTCGCATTGCGGATCGCCTCCGTCATGGCGCGCGACGAGGGCTGGATGGCCGAGCACATGCTCATCCTCAAGCTCACCTCGCCCGAGGGCGTCGTCAAGTTCGTCACCGGCGCGTTCCCGAGCGCCTGCGGCAAGACCAACCTGGCGCTGATGGTCCCGACCATCGAGGGCTGGAAGGTCGAGACGATCGGCGACGACATCGCCTGGATGAAGTACGACGACGAGGGTCGCCTGCGCGCGATCAACCCGGAGAACGGCTTCTTCGGCGTCGCGCCCGGCACGGGCTACAGCAACACGCCCAACGCCATGGCCGCCCTGGAGAAGGGCGCGATCTACACCAACACGGCGCTGACCGACGACGGCGACACGTGGTGGGAGGGGATGACCAAGGAGGTCCCCGAGCACCTGATCGATTGGCACGGCAACGACTGGACGCCCGCGGCCGACCACCCCGCCGCCCATCCGAACTCGCGCTTCACGGTGCCCGCGACGCAGGTGCCGTCGATGGCCTCGGAGTGGGAGGACCCGGCCGGCGTGCCGATCGACGCGTTCCTCTTCGGCGGCCGCCGCGCCTCGGTGGTGCCGCTGGTACGCGAGGCGTTCGACTGGGAGCACGGCGTCTTCCTCGGCGCGACGATGAGCTCCGAGCAGACCGCCGCCGCGTTCGGCACGGTCGGCCAGCTGCGCTTCGACCCGTTCGCGATGCTCCCGTTCTGCGGGTACAACATGGCGTCCTACTTCGAGCACTGGCTCGCGATGGGCGAGAAGGCCGGAGCGCAGCCGCCGCGGATCTTCTACGTCAACTGGTTCCGCAAGGGCGCCGACGGCAAGTTCCTGTGGCCGGGCTTCGGCGACAACTCGCGCGTGCTGGAGTGGGTCTTCCGGCGCCTCGAGGGCAAGGTCGACGCCGACGAGACGCCGGTCGGCCTCGTGCCCAAGCGCGAGGACCTCGACGTCGAGGGCCTCGACATCACCGACGCGGCGCTCGACGAGGTCCTCTCGGTCGACGTCAACGCGCTGCGCGACGAGCTCCCGCAGGTCACCGAGCACCTCGCGAAGTTCGGCGACGCGCTGCCCGCGCCGCTGCGCGCGCAGTTCGAGGCGCTCAAGCAGCGCCTCGGCGCGTAGCGCCCGTCGCACCAGCAACATCCAGAATGGCCCGAAGGGCACCCAGCGCGGGTGCCCTTCGGACGTTCTGCGGCCGGTGCGCGGAGTAGGTTGCGCCGTGTGAGCCTTCAGGAGGAGTCACCGTCGGCTGGGTCGGCCGGCGGGATCGCCGAGGTGGTCGCCCAGCTCGCGCGCGAGCGCGACTCGGAGCTGCTCGCGCGCTTCGTCGGCGCCTACCTGCGGCGGGCGCCGAGCGCCGACGCCGAGGCGCCCGAAGAGGATCCCGAGGCGCTGCTGGCCGAGGTCCGCGGCGCGTTCGCGCTGGCCGACGACCGCGCGGGCGCGATCGCCGCCGTCCGTGCCTTCACACCGCACCGCGAGGAGCACGGCTACGAGACGGCCGGCTCGGTGCTGGAGACCACCACCGACGACCTGCCGTTCCTGGTGGACTCGGTCGGCGCCGAGCTCGCGGCGCGCGGCCTGCGCATCGTCCGCGTCACCCATCCGATCGTCGGCGTGCGCCGCGACCCGGCGCCGCCACACCGGATCACCGCGATCGAGCACCCCCGCGACGCGCCGCGCGAGTCGGTCATGCACTTCGAGCTCGACCGCCGGCTGAGCCCCGAGGAGCTCGCCGACCTCGAGGACGCCACCCGTCATGTGCTGGCCACCGTCCGCGCGGTCGTCGACGACTTCCCGGCGCTCCGGGATGGCCTGGAGCGGCTGGTCGAGATCGTCGGCGCCGGCGGCGCGCGCCTGGTCGCGGCCGAGCAGGACCCCGACGAGGCCGCGGCGTTCCTGCGCTGGGTCGGCGCCGACCACTTCGTCTTCCTCGGTTTCCACGAGGATGAGCGAGACACCGACGGCCGCCTGCGCGCCGGGGTGGGTGGGGTGGGTGGAGCCGGCCCCACCCACCCCACGGGCCTGGGCCTGCTGCGCGACACGCGCGAGGCCGGCGAGCTGCGCGTGCCCGCCCACGATCCGCCGGCCGCCGATGGCAACGCACGCGACGCCGCCGTCCTGGAGATCACCAAGACCCACACGCTCTCGCCCGTGCACCGCCGCGAGCCGATGAACGTGCTGATCGCCCGCCGCTTCGCCGAGGACGGCACGGTGGTGGGCGAGGCGCGGCTGCTCGGCCTGTTCACCTCGCGCGCGTACGGCGAGCCCGCGAGCACGACGCCGCTGCTGCGCGACAAGCTGCGCCGGATCCTCGACGCCGAGGACCTGATCGACGGCAGCCACGACTCCAAGGCCGCGATCGCGCTCTTTGACGGTTACCCCAAGGGCGAGCTGTTCGGCGCGCCGTTTCAGGAGATCCGCGCGCAGCTGTCGGTCCTGCTGGCGCTGCGGGCCGACGAGGTCCGCCTGCTCGGCCGCCGCGCCCGCGACGGTCGCGGCGCCGCGCTCGTGGCGGCGCTGCCGCGGGAGCGCTACAGCGCGACGCTGCGCGAGCGCCTGCGTGGGATGGTCGCGTCCGCGTACGGGACCGATCACGTCGAGCAGCACGAGGTCTTCGGCGAGGACGATCGCGTCTACCTGCACCTGACCGTCGACGGTGGTGGCGGCCTGCCCGACGTCGACGTCTCAGAGCTCGAGCGGCGCCTGATCCTGGAGGCGCGCACGTGGCGCGACCGCGTCGGCGGTGCGCTCGTGCACCGCCACGGCCCCGAGCGCGGGCGGATGCTCGCCGCCCGCTGGCTCAAGCGGCTGCCGGAGTCCTATCGCGCGGCGGTCGAGCCGCTGATCGCCGCCGAGGACGTCGAGCGCTTCGAGGCGCTGGCCAGCGGCCGCAGGGACTTCTTGGTGGGGTTGCAGGACGAGCGGGGCGCGGATGGCACCCGGCGGACACGCGTCGCGTTCTACCGCCGCGGGCCGAAGGTCGAGCTCTCGCAGGCCACGCCGATGCTGGAGCACCTGGGTCTGCGCGTGATCGAGGAGATCCCCGCGCGGCTGCACGGCGACGACGAGCTCTGGATCCAGGCCTTCGGCGTGCTCAACGCCGACCCGGCGGCGCTGCACGAGCCGCTCGCTCTGGGTGACGTGGCCGCGCGCGTCGCCGACGCGCTGGAGGCGGTCTGGTGCGGCGAGACGGAGTCGGACTCGCTGAACCGCCTGGTGGTCAGCGCTGGCCTGCGCTGGCCGCAGGTGCAGGTCCTGCGCGCCTATCGCCGCTACCGCCAGCGCATCGGCTCGCGCTACACGGAGTCCTTCCAGAACGATGTGATCGCCGCCAACCCGGCGATCACCGCCAAGCTCATCCGGCTCTTCGAGCTGCGGTTCGCCACCGACGAGCGCGCGGGTGATGAGGCAGCAGAGGAGGCGCTGCGAACCGAGATCGGGGACGACCTCGACGCCGTCGCGCTGCTCGACCACGACCGCATCCTTCGCAACCAACTTGGGTTGATCGACGCGACCGTCCGGACCAACGCCTTCAAGAACGACCGCGACGCCATGGCCTTCAAGCTGCGCAGCGAGGACGTCCCGGCGATCCCGCAGCCGCCGCCGCTGTTCGAGATCTACGTCTACGCGCCCGACATGGAGGGCATCCACCTGCGCGGCGGCCGGATCGCCCGCGGCGGCATCCGCTGGTCAGACCGCATGGACTACCGCACCGAGGTCTTCGGGCTGATGCGCGCGCAGATGACCAAGAACGCGGTCATCGTCCCGGCGGGCGCCAAGGGCGGCTTCTTCCTGAAAGAGCGGCCTGAGGATCCTGCGCTGCTGCGCGACGAGGTCAAGCGCCAGTACGTCCGCTACATCGAGGCGCTGCTCGACGTCACCGACAACCTGTCGGACGAGGGCGAGACGGTGGCGCCCGACGGCGTGCGCGTCCACGACGAGCAGGACTCCTATCTGGTCGTCGCCGCCGACAAGGGCACCGCGGCGTTCAGCGACACGGCCAACGCGATCGCGGTGCGGCGTGGCTTCTGGCTGGGCGACGCGTTTGCCTCCGGCGGCTCGGCGGGCTATGACCACAAGGGCCTGGGCATCACCGCCAAGGGGGCGTGGGAGTCGGTCAAGCGCCACTTCCGCGAGCTGGCCGTCGACCCCGAGCAGGACACCGTGCGGGCGGTCGGCATCGGCGACATGTCGGGTGACGTCTTCGGCAACGGCATGTTGTTGTCGCGGTCGCTCAAGCTGATCGCCGCCTACGACCACCGCCACGTCTTCCTGGACCCCGCTCCGGATCCGGAGCGCTCGTTCGCTGAGCGCGAGCGGCTGTTCGCGCTGAGCGGCTCGTCCTGGGACGACTACGATCGCGAGGCGATCTCGGCGGGCGGCGGGGTCTTCAGTCGCAACGCCAAGGCGATCGCGCTGACGCCGCAGGTGCGCCGCGCGCTGGACGTCACCGACGAGACGCTCGCGCCCACCGACCTGATCCGCGCGATCCTGCGCGCGCCGGTCGATCTGCTCTGGAACGGCGGGATCGGGACGGTCGTCACGGCGTCCACCGAGAGCGATGCCGACGCGCTCGACCGGTCGAGCGACGCGATCCGCGTCGACGGCCACAAGGTCCGCGCGCGCGTCGTGGGGGAGGGCGGCAACCTGGGCTTCACCCACCGCGCGCGCATCGAGTTCGCCACTGTCGGCGGGCATGGGGGCGAGGGCGGGCTCATCAACGCCGACTTCATCGACAACTCGGCGGGCGTCGACTGCTCCGACCACGAGGTCAACCTGAAGATCTTGCTCGACCTCGCCGTGCGGCGCGGCGAGCTGGCGCGCGAGGATCGCGATGGCCTGCTGGCCGAGGTCACCGAGGATGTCGTCGCGCACATCTTGTATGACTCGTTCCTGCAAGCGCAGATCCTCTCCCAGGAGGTGCGCTCGAGCGCCGCGCGCATCTTCGCCTACGAGGACCTGATGGCGGCCCTGGAGGGCGCCAAGATCCTGCGCCGGCGTGACGAGGCGCTGCCGACCTCCGAGGACATGGCCGAGCGCCGCCGCGGCGGCCGCGGCCTCGTGCGCCCCGAGCTGGCGGTGCTCGTCGCCTACGCCAAGCGGCTGCTGACCGACGCGCTGCTGGAGTCCGACCTCCCCGACGAGGCGGCCTTCGACCACGACGTCCGCGCGTACTTCCCGCGGCCGGTCGTCGCGCGCTTCGGCCACCTGATCGCCGAGCACCCGCTGCGGCGAGAGCTGATCGCCACGCTGGCGGCCAACGACGTCGTCGACGCGCTCGGCCCGACCTTCGTCTCCGGCTTGAGCGGCGAGCTGGGCGCCGAGCCGGCC
>NZ_DASYJG010000020.1:0-31586 GCF_035996765.1 Baekduia sp. | reverse complement strand
GGGATCAAGACGATCGAGGAGCTCGACCTCCCGCCGGTCATCCGCGACCTCGCCGAGGAGGAGCGCGGCATCGTCCTGCTGACCGGCACGACCGGCTCGGGCAAGTCGACGACGCTCGCCGCGATGGTCGACCACATCAACTCCACCCGCTCGCGCCACATCGTCACGATCGAGGACCCGATCGAGTTCCTGCACGGCGACAAACGCTCTGCGATCAACCAGCGCGAAGTCGGCATGGACACGGCGTCCTTCAAGCGCGCCCTGCGCCGCGTGCTGCGCCAGGACCCCGACGTGATCCTGATCGGCGAGATGCGCGACGAGGAGACCGTCCAGACCGCGCTGAGCGCGGCGGAGACCGGCCACCTCGTCTTCTCCACCGTCCACACCGTGGACGCCTCGGAGACGATCAACCGCCTGATCGAGTTCTTCCCGCCGCACATGCACAACCAGGTGCGCGCGATGATCGCCGGCACGCTGAAGGGCGCGGTCTCCCAGCGCCTGGTCCCGACGTCTGACGGCAAGGGCCGCGTCGCCGTGTGCGAGGTGCTGCGCATGACCGGCCGCGTCAAGGACATGATCATGGACCCGCAGCAGACGGGCCGCCTGCCCGAGGTCATCGCCGACGGCGGCTACTACGGCATGCAGACCTTCGACCAGGCGTTGTTCCATCACTTGAAGGCGGGGCGGATCTCGATGGACGAGGCGATGCAGTTCGCGTCCTCGCCGCACGACTTCAAGCTGCTGGTCGCCGCCGACGGCCGCAAGGGCACCACGATGGACGACCTCACCCAGGCTGAGGACCAGCGCGGCGAGCCCCAGCAGGGCTCGGTTCTGCGCTAAGTCGTACGGCTAGCCACCCTTGCCGGAGCGGCACCGTTCCGCGACGCTGGTGGCCGATGCAGACCACACTGGCGCAGTACAACGAGACGCAGTCCAGCGATGGCTTCACCCTGCAGAACTCCAAGCTGCTGAAGGTGTCGCTGTCGGGTAACACGATCCAGGCCAAGCTCGGGTCGATGGTCGCCTACCAGGGCGACGCGACCTTCGAGCACGCGGGCTCCGGCGGAATGGGCCGGATGCTCAAGAAGGCCGTCACCGGCGAGGGCCAGAGCCTGATGAAGGTCTCGGGCAGCGGCGAGGTCTTCCTGGCCGACAACGCCCAGGACGTCCATCTGATCTACCTCGAGGGCGAGAAGATCACGGTCAACGGGCCGAACCTGCTCGCGTTCGACGCCGACATCGACTGGGACATCGAGCGCGTCCAGGGCGCCAGCTCCATGATGGGCGGCGGGCTCTACAACACCTCGCTGAAGGGCACCGGCTGGGTCGCGATCCTCTCCGACGGCCCGCCCGTCCTGCTCAACGTCGCCGGCGCGCCGACCTTCGCCGACGCGCAGGCCGCGATCACGTGGTCCGAAGGCGTGACGACCTCGATGAAGACCGACTTCAAGATGAAGAACCTCATGGGTCGCGGCTCGGGCGAGTCGATTCAGATGGGCTTCCAGGGCACCGGGTGGGTGCTCGTGCAGCCGTCGGAGGGCCAGATCACGGCCGAGCCGTCGAGCTCCAGCAACAATCCGCTGGGCAACCTGCTGGGCGGTTAGCCCCACTGGCAGGGTCACTTCAGTCGGTATAGTTATGGGCGCATGCCCGTAGATCCCACATGTCCGGTCTGCCAGACGGCGGACGTCATCTGCGGGAAGTGGACGCTGTTGCTGATCCGCGATCTCGCAGAGGGACACTCGCGCTTCTGCGAGCTCGAGCGGTCGCTGGCCGGCATCTCGCCGCGCACGCTGTCGCTGCGTCTGCGCGCGCTCGAGGACGAGGGCATCGTCGCGCGGCAGACCTTCGGCGAGGTTCCGCCGCGGGTCGAGTACGCGCTGACGCCGAAGGGCGAGGCGCTGCTGCCGATCATCGAGGACATGCGCTCCTACGGGGCGCGCTGGCTCGGTGGCGAGTGCGGTGCCGACGACGCGCCCGTCGTCGTCGCGGCCGCGCTGGCCTGATCAGGTAGAGCGCGGGCGGCGGGATTTCGCCCGCCGCCCTCTTGCTCTTTCCAGGCGCGTACCCCGTGCGTCCTGTGTCGAGAAGGTCACAAGCTGTAACGCCCTTGTGTCCCGGAACTTGCGGTCTCATTCGCAACATTGATGAGATCGCCGGGTTGATGGACCGATGGGTCCCTGCGCCGTGCAGCACGGAAGCCTGCAGGCCTTGCGAGCGCGCAGGGCGTGGCTACTGTGAGGCGCTTGGACGCCCCGTCGCTTACGCGGCGGCGTGCCCTCACGCTGGGTGCCGCCGCCGGCCTGTCCTCCTCGTTGTCCCGTGCCGTCCCGTCGGCGTGGGCGCGTGGCGCTGCCGCGCCGCGCTCGTTTGGGCTGACCGTCGCGCGGTCCGACTTCGACGCCCGCGGCCGGACCGCGGTGCTGCACGCGCCGGCGCGCTTCGACCTGCTCGGCGTGCGCGGTGAGGGCCGCGCGGCCCTGGGGCTGGAGGTCCGCGTGCGGCCGCAGCAAGGCGCGTGGAGCCCGTGGGTGCCGCTCGGCGCCGGCCATCACCACCGGCCCGACACCGGCACCGGCGCGCACGCGTCGGACCCGGTCTGGGCGGGCGGCGCCGACGAGCTGCAGCTGCGTGCGGCGCAGCGGCCGCGTGGCGGGCTGCAGGTGCACTTCGTCGCCGTGCCGGCGGCCGCCAAGCGCCGTGGGGCGCGGGCCACGGCCGCCGTGGCACACGCCGCGCAGGCGGGCGCGCAACCGGCGATCATCGCGCGCGCTGCCTGGGGCGGCGACACGGTCAAGCCGCGTGCCGCGCCGAGCTACGGCGACGTGCAGGTCGCCTTCGTCCACCACACGGTGTCGGCCAACGACTACGGCCCGCAGGACTCCGCCGGCATCGTGCTGGCGATGGCCAAGTACCACCGCGACACCAACGGCTGGAACGACTTGGGCTACAACTTCGTCGTCGACAAGTACGGCCAGATCTTCGAGGGGCGCGCCGGCGGGATCGACCAAGCGGTCATCGGCGCTCAGGCCCAGGGCTACAACAGGCACTCGACCGGCGTGGCGAACATCGGCACCTTCACCGACGTGGGCCAGACCGACGTGGCGCTCGACGCGCTCGCGCGGTTGATCGCGTGGAAGCTGCCGCTGCACGGCGCGCCGGTGACGGGGCAGATCGTCCTGACCTCGGGCGGCGGCGAGCTCAACCGCTACAAGTCGGGCACGCCGGTGACGCTGGAGCGCATCTGCGGCCATCGCGACGGCGACGCGACCGAGTGCCCAGGCACCGCGCTCTACGGCCAGCTGCCTGAGCTTCGGACCCGCGCGGCAGCCATCGCGCCGGCGACCCCGGTCGCCACGGTCGCGCTGACGATGGATCCACCGGGGGCGACGTCGGTCGTCTACGGCGAGGCGCTCGCGCTGACCGGCGCGCTCAAGCGCGGCGATGGCAGCCCGGTCGCCGGCCAGCGCGTCCTGATCCAGAAGCAGGGCACGAGCGGATGGGTGACGGTCGCGCGGACGCAGACCGGCGACGACGGCGCGTGGGCCGCGTCGGTGGTTTGGCGCGCGGCGGGCCGTGTCCGTGCACGGGCGGCGGTGACCGGCTCGACCGCCGCGGCGACCGAGGGCGTCCAGGTCGGCTGCACGGCGGCCCTGTCGGCCAAGGCCCGGACGACGCGCGTCAAGGCCGGCCGCTCGCTCGCGGTCTCGGGCACCGTCCGGCCGCTGGCGCCGGTCGTCGTGACCGTCGAGAAACAGGGCAGCGACGGCAAGTGGCGCAAGGTCGCCACGACGACGATCCGCCCGCGCCGCGCGCGGTTCACGGCGGCGGTCGCGCTCAAGCGCCCCGGCCTCTACCGCCTCACGCCGCGGACCGGCAGCGGCACCGCGAAGGCCTCGGCCGCCGCGCTCTACGTGCGGGCGGTGCGCAAGGGCTCCGCGGTCCCCGGCGGCAGCGCCGCCGGTGCCTGAGCCGGGTGGCCGCGCGGGCTACAACCCGACGGGATGCCGGACCTTGAAGCCGCGGTTGCTGCGCGGCGCGGCCTGCCAGCGGGTGCCGGCCTTCTTCTGGCCGCTGGTGTCGAAGCGCAGGCCGGCGACGATGAGGTAGGTGTGGACCTTGTTGGCGTAGATCGTGATCCACGCCCCCGGGCCCGCCTGGCCCCAGTGGGTGAGGCCGGTGGAATCGAGCGTCATGTCGAGCAGGCCGGCGCCGTGCAGCGCGAAGGAGACCGAGCCCGAGCAGTCATAGGCGCTGTCGTCAAAGGCCTTGTGGCCGCCGCCGTACTTGTAGGGCAACGACGCGATGGCGTTGCCGGCTGCGATCAGGGCGACGACCTGGGCCGGTGCGCCGGTGGGGGCGACGGCGAGGCCATCGGCGCCGACCGTCGCCGGTGGCGTGACGGTTCCCGCCGGGGCGGTGGTGCTCGCGGGCGCGGTGGAGGTCGCGGTCGGCACAGGCGCCTCGGAGGACGCCTGTGCCTGTGCCGCGGTGCCGCCGTGTGGTGAGCTTGGGTAGGACGTCCCGCCGGTCGTCGTTGCCTGGGCGCGGGCTGGCAGGACCACGAGAAGAGCGGCCAGGACGAACGCGACGGCAGTACGGCGGGACATCAGCTGACCCGGTCTTCGGCGTCGCCCCTTCCCGTTCCTGACGTGAACGCGGCTCTGCACGGCCTCGGCGCGCAAAAGCTGCAGAACCGTGCACGGCGCCCGGACGGGCTGCAAGGCATCCTGCGCCATGGAGGACAGCGGTGGCCCGGCACGAACCCGACCGGCATGCGCAACCGCCAGCTGCATGCCGCGCTTGCCGCCTTCGCCGAGGAGGCCGCCTTCCAGCTCGCCTCCGACACGGCCGATGGCGCCGAGGTCCCGTTCGAGGTCGTCGAGCTCGGGGGCAGCCGCCGCGAGGCACCGCTGTACTGCTACCGCCCGCTGACCGCGAGCTTCATCGACGAGCGCCTCTCGATCCTCGGGCGCCTGGCCTCCTACGCGCCGGCCGTGCACGCGCTCGCGGCATGCGGCGGCCTCGACGCCTACCTCGTCGCACGCGGCGAGTCGCAGTTTCCCGCCCAGCCCCGCGCCCGCGCCGAAGAGGCTCTGCGTCACTTCCTGACGCGGACGTTCGAGGACTGCGGCGACTTCGCGCTCTCCGCAGACCGGCTGGCGCGCGCCTACGAGGAGCTCGAGGGGCTCGTCATGGACGGCCGCGCGCTGACCGAGGTCGTCGCGCCGATCATGGGGCTGGCGCTGATGTCCGACGAGATCGTCCTCGGCGACGGCCTGACGCTCGTGCGCGCCGACGCCTGCGAGGGCGCGCCTGCCGACGCCCGCCGCGAGCGCGAGGACGGCCACCAGACCGTGCTCGCCCGTCTGACCTGGGAGGCCGCGCCCGGCGACGAGGCGCCGCTGCGCCACGCTCAGGTCCGGCTACGGCGCCTGCTCACCGCCCTGCGGCTCTATGACGCCGCCGGCATCGTGCTGGCCCGGACCGCCTGGACGCGGACCGGCGGCAGCGCTTGGCAGCCGTTTGCGATCGCCGCGGGCGCCGAGCCGCGGGGCGTCTGCGTGATCCCCGTCCAGCAGGAGGACGAGCTGCGCGCGTTCTTGTCGCTGATCGGCCGCCGCACGCCGCGCAGCGGTGAGTTGGCGTGGGCGCTGGGGCGCTTCGAGCTGGCCAACGACCGCCCGCGACCGTCCGAGGCGCTGACCGACATCCTGCTCGCGCTGCGAGCGCTGCTGGAGCCCGAGGGCCCGCAGACCGGTCGCCTGGCCGGCCGCGTCGCGGCGCTCTGCGCGCTGCCCGAGTCCCGTGCGCAGGTGACCGAGCGCATCGCGCACCTCGTCGCGCTCGAACGCTCGGTCGTCGCCGGCGTCGCGCCCGAGGACCAGGCGCTCGTCCACCTCGTCGACGAGCTCACCGGCTGGCTGCGCGCGCTGCTGCGCGACGTCCTCTGTGGCCACCTCGACTCCGACCTCCGCGCGGTCGCCGATGAGATGCTGGCCGAAGAGGACCACCGCCAGCGCACGGTGGTTTAGCCCTTCGGTAATCGGTTTGACGGCGGCCGTGCGGGGCGTGGGTGGCGTTCAGCGCGGCCGGTGTGGTGGTGCGGGCGTGGTTGAGGGCGGCGAAGGAGTGAGCGTGATGAGCAGCGCGCCGCGTCCGGGGTCGTCCGTCGGCGCCGAGGCGCGGGTGCCGCAGGCGCCGGGCCGGCACGTGTGCGAAGCCTGAACTGCGCCCCCAGACTGGTGAGGAACATGGAGCACACCTAACCCGCGATATACGCGGGTTAGGTGCCCTTCATTTCACTCACCAAAGATCACGCGCCCTGAGGCTGGCGGACGACCCTGGGCGCCGGTGCCCTCGCTGCGCTTCACTCCTTCGCCGCCCTCAACCACCCTGCGCAGCACCCACGCGCTCCGCACTGAGCGCCGCCGGCACCTCGCAGCACCCGCCGCCGAACCGCCGATCAGCGCTGGGCGAGCGCGCGCTCGGCGATCCGGCGCGCGATCGTGCGCGCCGCGTCGAGGATCCTGCCGTCGCCGTCGTCGGCCGGCTCGTAGGCGGTGAGCGCCGCGGCGAGCACGGTCGCGTGGTCGAACGTCGTGTCGATGGCGGCCAGGACGGTCTCCAGCGACGGGCCGCCGGGGGCGGCGAAGCGGTTGGCGTGGCCGACCGCGGTGTCGAGGACGTCGAGGTCGACGTGGAGGTAGAGCCGTTGCGGGAGCGCGGTGATCGCGGCCGTCGCGGCCCAACCGTCGAAGGCGCCCGGCACGGTGCGCAGCGCGCTGGCTGCGAAGCGGTCGCGCTGGTAATCGGCGAGGTCGCGGACGCCCAGCAGCGCGACACGATCCTCAGCGAGAGCGACCGCGTTGGCGATCGTCGCGTGCTGCGCGGGCCAGGCCGAGCCGCAGAGGATCGAGAGCGCCATGACGTCCATCGACCCGCTCACGTTGTCGTCGGGCGTGTCGAAGTCGGCGTGGGCGTCGAGCCAGACGGCGCCCTGCGCGCCGCAGCCCGCCACGGTGCCCGTCGCGCTGATGCAGCCGCCGGCCAGGATGAGCGGGAAGGCGCCACGGCCCCGCGCCTCGCGCACCGCCGCCTCTTGCGCGCGCAGCAGGTCGAAGAGCCGCGTGACCTCGCCGACGGCCGGGTCGGCCGCCAGGATCCGCTGGACGGTCGGCGCCCAACCGGCGGCGCTCAGGCCCTCGTGGAGCGTCGCGTCGCCGGCCAGCAGCGCGGCACCAGCGCCCATCCCGATGTCCGGCGTTCCGTGCTCGAACGGCCAGGCGATGACCGCGAGCGGCGGCCCAGCGCTCAAAACGCCGCTTCGCTCAGCAGCGCGCTTCGCTCAGCACCCTCCGCGAACAGATGGCGGTGCACCAGCACCAGCCCGTCAACATCATGCACATCGCCGTCGAGGTGCGGGACGATGATCGGGTCCTGGTCGCCGATCTCGCGCTGCAGCCGCTCCACAGCGCGCGCGTCGCGGTGGGCGAGCACGCGGAACTCCCGCAGCGTCCGCGCGACCTTGCGCGCCAGGGCCGCGTCACCGCCTAGCTCGGCGGCGATCACCGCTTCGTCGACCGCTTCGTCGCCGTCCTCGGCCAGCGGGTGCACGCGGTTGACGACCAGACCGCCGAACGGCATCCCCGCCTCCCGCAGCTTGCCGCCGAAGAAGATCGCCTCCTCGACCGGCTCGCGCTCGGGCGACGTCACGATCATGAAGGCCGTGGCACCGTCGGCCAGCAGCGCCTTGACGCCGGCCGCCCGCTCGCGGAAGCCGTCGAGCACGGTGCTCAGCGCGGCGAAGAAGACGCTCAGGTCGTTCATCAGGTCCACGCCGGTCACGCGGCGCAGCACGCCGAAGACGACGCTCGTCCCGCGGCCTACGACCTTCGCGGCCAGCCCCGACGGCGCCAGGAACAGCCGCAGCGCCCGGCCTTCCAGGAAGCCGGTCAGCCGGTCGGGCGCGTCGAGGAAGTCCAGCGCGTTGCGCGACGGCGGCGTGTCGAGCACGATCACGTCGAACTGGCCGGAGCGATCCAAGTCGTACAACTTGGCCACCGCCGTGAACTCCTGCGACCCGGCCACGGCGCCCGAGAGCTCGCGGTAGATCCGGTTGGCCAGGATCTCGTCGCGCGTCTTCTCATCGGGCGCCAGCCGCTCGATCAGCTCGTCGAAGGTGCGCTTGGGGTCGAGCATCATCGCCCACAGCTCGCCCTCGATCGTGATGCCATGGCCGGCGAAGCGCTCGTCGTCGACGCGTCGCGGCTCGGAGCCGAGCTGCTCGATGCCCAGCGCGTCGGCCAGCCGCCGCGCCGGGTCGATCGTCACGACGCAGACCCGGGCCCCGCGCGCCGCCAGCCCCATCGCGATCGCCGCCGACGTCGTCGTCTTGCCGACCCCGCCCGAGCCCGCGCAGACGACCACCCGCATGCCTTCCAGCCGTGCCACGAGGTCGCTCACCGGACCAGCTCCTCGCCCAGCCGCGCCAGCGCGTCGCCGCCGAGGCCGTCGTGGTCAAAGACGAACGGCAGCGTGCGCAGCTCGACGCCCGAAACGCCGCGCCGCAGCCTGGCGACCTGTGCGCGATGGGCCCGGGCACGCGCCGCCTCGGCCCGCGCGGCGCGCACCGCGCGCGAGCCGCCCCCACCCACGGCCTCCAGCGCCGCCACGTCCGCGCGCCGAAAGCGGGTCGGCAGCACGCCGTTGACCACCACCGCCGCGAAGCGCTGGTCCAGCTCGTCGCGCAATGCGTCGCGCAACGCCAAGGTCTCGTTGACCGGCATCTCCTCGGCGGTGGCCACCGCGACGATCCCCGTCTGCTCCGGGTCGGCGAGCATCCCGTGGATGATGGCGCCCTGGCGCGCGATCGGTCCCATGCGTGCCGCATCGGAGAAGGTCCCGGGCGCGGTCAGCACCGCGACGCCGTGGCCGGTGGCGGGGGCGTCGAGGATCACGAGGTCATATGGATGGGCGCCCGGCGTGCGCCGGTCGGGCTGTGCGAGCTCCCAGACCTTGCCGACGGTCAGCAGCTCCCGCAGCCCCGGCGTCGCCGCCACGAGGTAGGAGAACATCCGCGACGCGGTGAGGAGATCGGCGACCCCTCTCGGGAGTTGATCTTTGACGTACTCCTCCAGCGCGGACTCGGGGTCGATCGAGATGTGGTGCAGCCCGGCGCCGAGGTCGCGCTCGACGAACGTCTGGCCCTCCGGCACGGCGCCGGGGGCAAACGCCCGCGAGATGTCGTCGCGCGCGGCCACCTCGGCCACGATCGTCCGCCGTCCGCGGGCGGCTGCCGCCATGCCCAGCGCGGCCGCGACGGTCGACTTGCCGACCCCGCCCTTCCCGGTCACGACGAGCAGCGGCTTGGTGAGGAGCTCCCGCATCTCGCCCGCAGGACCCTACTGGCGTCCAGAATCGGTTGGACGCGCTCAAGGTGGCGGGTGAGAGGTCGATGGCGCTTTGACCATGTCCGTTTCGCCCAGCACCCCGCATGGAGCACCGTCGCTGGCCGAAGTTCTGATCACCCGGACCTTCGCCAAGCCCACAAACCCGTTCGTCGACGGCGAGTTCCTTAAAGCGCTCGAACACGCCGACGACGGTGAGTCCAAGGCGGCGATCGCATCCGCCAA
The DNA here is from genome assembly GCF_035996765.1 of Baekduia sp. Classification (NCBI taxonomy): domain Bacteria; kingdom Bacillati; phylum Actinomycetota; class Thermoleophilia; order Solirubrobacterales; family Baekduiaceae; genus Baekduia; species Baekduia sp. The sequence goes on along the minus strand of NZ_DASYJG010000020.1, from coordinate 21,951 downwards.
GCCGGGCTCCGGCGCGGGTTCGGCGCCCCAGGACGACACGGCCGGCGAGGCCGCCAGGCATCAGCCCGCACGGACGGGCGCCCGGATCGACGTCCGGGTTTGAAGACCTAAGCGTCGGTCTGCGTGAACGTGGTGGGGTCGCGTCCGAGGTCTCGGGCGATGTCGACGTCGAAGAGCGCCGGAAAGAGGTCCCCGTGCTCGCGGATCGGTGACCTTGCCGTAGAGACGTCGATGCTCGGGGAGCGCGTGAAGCCATAGTGCTCGTAGAAGCTGGTGGCGTTGCGGTCGATGGCGTCAACGACGATCAGGCGCCCGCCGGCGAGCGGAGAGCACGGTTTACACCTACGATGGCGACGGTAACCGGACCTCGGTCACCGATCGCAACGGCCACGAGACGACCACGAGCTACGACGCCAACAACCGACCGATCGCGGATCATCGGCCCGATGGGACGACGTGGTCGACCTCTTACACCTCGACCGGCCAGGTCGCTTCGCGCACCGACGGACGCGGCAAGACGACGAGCTACACCTACGACCACCAGCAGCGCCCGCACACGGTCACCGACCCGCTTGATCGCGTCACCACCTTCGGCTACGACGCCGCCGGCAACCGGACCTCGATCGAGGATCCCGGCGGTCACCTGACGACCCAGGCCTACGACGCCGCCAACCAGCTCACCACGATCGACTACTCCTCGCCGACTACCGACGACGTCAGCTTCACCTACGACGACAGCGGACTCCGAGCCACGATGGTCGACGGCACCGGAACGACGACCTACACCCACGATGATCTCGGACACCTGACCAGCCAGACAACAGGCGCAGGACAGGTGACCACCTACCACTACGACGACTGGGACCACGTCACCGCGATCGACTACCCCGACGCGCTCACGGCTGTGACCGTCGGCAGCGGCACGGGCCCGACCCATGTCACCACCGGCACGGTTCACCGAACCTACGACGCCGACGGCGAACTCACCTCGGTCGCTGACTGGCTCAGCAACACCACGACCTTCACCTACAACAATGATGGTGAGCTGACCGACGTCACCCGCCCCAACGGCGTCAACGCCAGCTACACCTATGCCAACGACGGCAGCCTCATCACCCTCACCGACAACGCAGCAACCGCCACGCTCGGCCGCGACGACGAGCGCCGCGTGACCTCCACGACGGCGCCTGTCGACACCTACAGCTACGACGCAGCCAACCGCCTCACCTCGGATGCCTCGCGATCCTACGACTACGACGACGCCGACAACCTGACGGTCGCCGCCACACCAGCGGGCGCGGCGACCGAACAGCACTTCGACGACGCCAACCAACTCACCGCCCGCACCCAGGGCGCCACCACCGTCGCGACCTTCGATTACGACGACGAGGGTCGCCGGGCCAGCGAGACCGAGGCCAGCGCGACGACCGACCTCGGCTGGTCACAGGCCGATGACCTGCTCTCCTACGACGGACCCGACCGCAGCGGCGCCGCATCGACGACCTCCGAGCAGTACGGATACGACGGCGACGGCCTGCGTCAGACCAAGACAAGCGACAGCCAGCGCACCCATCAGGCCTACGACATCTCCAGCGATCTGCCGCTGATGATCGAGGACGGCCCGACCGCCTACATCACCGGCCCTGACGGCCTGCCGCTGGAACAGATCGACGCCGCCGGCACCGCCCTGTGGTTCCACCACGACCAACTGGGCAGCACCACCACACTGACCTCGGCCACCGGCGCGACCGTCCAGTCCTACGCCTACGACCCCTACGGACAGCGCACCAGCGCAGCCCCCACCGTCGAAAACCCGTTCCAATTCGCGGGCCAGTACACCGACGCCAAGACCGGCCTGCAAGACCTCCGCGCCCGGTACTACGACCCGGCCACCGGCCAGTTCCTCAGCCGCGACCCCCTCGAAGACACAACCCTGCACCCCTACGCCTACGCCGACAACGACCCCACCAACGCCACCGACCCCTCCGGCCTCTCGGTCTTGAGCACGGTCTCCGATGCCGCCGCCGGCACCCTCGACGGCCTCACCGGCGGCTACAGCACCAAACTCGCCGCATCACTGCTGGACTTCAACCTCGACTGCGCCCACTTCGGCGCGGGCTTCTCAGCCCTCCGCACCGCCGCATTCGTCGGAAGCCTCGCCGATGGCGAAGGCGAACTCGCACTCGCCGCACGCCTCGGCATCAAAGAAACCCAAGCCGCAAAGGGCCCGGAAACAGCGCTTTCGCAGGCGGGCAAGCGAGGCCTTGCAAAACGGATCGGCGAGATTCCCCGATCCTCCTCGCCGGTGGCGCAGGGCGGTTCAGCCAAGACCGGCCGATGGTGGGAGTAAGACGACGTCGGTGGCCGCAGGAAGATCGTCGTCGAGCATCCAGACGGCACCGTCCACGTCGGTACCCCGAAGCCCCAGAGCACCCACCGCGATGGTGGTCCGCCGAAGTACTACGACGACGGCAACTACGGACACGTCGGTGAGTGACGCGTTGCCGAGCGAGCTCGCGCGTCGTCTACGCGTCAACCGTTACAGGCAGGCCGCCGACGTCTGCCTCGGCGTCTTGCGCGGACTCGGTGTCGATGAGTCACAGACGCGGGTGCTTGACATCACGGATACCGACGAAATTTGGCCCGTCTACCTCGAACGCCTTCGAGCAGGCGGAGAGGCACGTGAGCGATGGTCAGCAGCACGCGCCGACGAGGTTGGTCACCGAGTGGACGAGCTCCGCTCGGTCGCCGGCAGTGTGACGATGGTGTGGCTGGCGCTCGTCGATTCTGAGCCCATCGGTGTGGAAGTGCAGGCTCAGGTGTTGCTCGACGCGGCGATGAGCTATCTCGTTTCACGCGCCGGAGATCTGATGCTTGCGACGGGGGACGTCGCCGATGGGGTGTGTGTCGAACGCAACCACCTCGCCACGGGCGACGAGTTCGAGATCGTCACCTGGGGACGGTTCGCGCCGTGAGACTCGTATGCGGACGCTCGCATTGCTGCTTTTCGTCACGTGCGCGGTCATGTTCGCGTCGCCAAGCGTGACTGGACGACCGAGGCCATCGACGAGGCCGTCCAATCCGGCAAGCAGGTTCGTGCGGTCAACAAGGCGACCGGGAATCCGGCTACGCGTAATCCATCCGAACACGGTCAGTCGGTAGTGATCGACGACGTCACGGGCCAGGTGATCCACGTCGGTGGCCCAGGGTTCAAGTACGGAGGACCGGGCAGTGGATCTCCTGTGACTTTGGCCGAGATCTTCGTCCGCGTGCTTGACGAGAACGTCGACGTCTGGCGGCCTGTCAAGGCCGAGCAGATCGCATGGGACCGCTTCCGCATCGTCGAGCAACCGAATGACCGCGGCACGGAGCGTTGGGACTTCGAGCCAGGCGATGAGGTGATGTGCGAGCTCGTCGACTCCGATGACGAGACCTTCCTGACGACGCTCCTTCAGCCATGAGCGGCGAGCAGCGCGCGTTCTTGATGAGCCGAGTCGACGGGCTCTCGACGGCTACGAACGCGGTGACATCACGTTGGCCCGGCTCGTCGCTGACGGTGAGAGCTCCATCGAGGCCTATTCGATATCGCCGACAATGCTGCGCTGACGCGAATAGCGGGGGCAGAATTCGAACCTGCGACCTTCGGGTTATGAACCGACGGTCGGCGCTGCTCAGCCCCCGCCGGCGATACCCACTGCGCGAGCAACCGGGAGGAATAGCCCGGCCCGCTGCGAATACCGCCCCGATGGGTCCCGAACCGACCACGACGGAGCCTTCCGTGAACTGGGAGATCGCAGCATGAAGGTCATCGCCTTCGCCAATCAGAAGGGCGGCGTCGCCAAGACGACGACGACGCTCAACCTCGCCGTCGCGTTCGCCGAGAAGGGCAACCGCGTTCTGTGCATCGACATGGACCCTCAGGGCAACCTGACCATGTCCCAAGGCATCGATCCCGACACGGTCGAGCAGTCGATGTACGACGTGCTCGTGCATCAAACGTCGATCCGCGAGGTCGTCCGCAAGCGTGAGATCGACATCGCCTGCGCCTCGATCGACCTCGCCGGCGCCGAGATCGCCATGTCGACCCAGATCGGCCGCGAGCGCTCGCTCCAGAAGGCGCTCAAGCTCGTCGAGGACGACTACGACTTCGTCTGCATCGACACGCCGCCGAGCCTCGGGCTGCTGACGATCAACGCCTTGACGGCTGCCGACAAGGTGATCGTCCCCGTGCAGTGCGAGTATCTCTCCATGCGCGGGCTCATCCAGCTGCAGAACACGATGCAGATGATCCGGGAGAACCTCAACCCGGAGATCCAGATCGAGGGCATCCTGCCCACCTTGATGGACACGCGCACCGTCCACGCCAAAGAGGCCATCCAGATCCTGGAGGAGAACTTCGGCGACCGAGTCTTCGCATCGCGGATCAAGAAGACGATCCGCTTCGCCGAGGCGCCCGTCAGGGGCATGTCGGTCCTGAAGTACGAACCCGACGGGGTGGCCGCCCAGTCCTATCGCGATCTCGCGACGGAGGTTCTCGCCAATGGCCAGCGGTAAGCGTGCGAGCATGAGGGAGGGCCCGTTGGCGGCCCTCTTCCGCCGCACCGACGAAGACGCGCCCGAGGGCGCCGAGAGCACGCCACAGGCGAGCGCGCCGGAGGAGAAGACGACGCCGCAGGCCGCCTCGTCCGCTCCGCCGGCCGAGGCCATCGTGCCGCCGGCCACGCCGGCCGCCGCGCGTCGTCGCGAGCCCGATCCGCTGCGTGACGAGGGTCCGGCCGCGACGACCCCGCCGCATCCGCGTGAGACCGGCTACCCGCATCCGTCGCTGGGTGCCGATCCGGAGCCCGAGGCGACAGAGGCTTCGCGCGCCCCGTCGGCCCAGGAGCGCCTGCGCAACGCGTTCAGCTCCGAGCTGCCCGACGACATCCTCGCCCCGGGTGGGCGGGCCGATTCCGAGCCCGCTCGCGCGAGACGCGCCGTGGCGGCGCCCGCGCCTGCACCGGCCGCTGACCCCTACGCCCGCAGCGCACCGAGCTACGACGAATCCCCCTGGGGCGCCAAGGTCGCCGGCTCGCCGGTCATCCGCGTCGTCGGCGTCGGTGGTGCCGGCGTCAACGCGGTCAACCGCATGGTCGAGGCCGAGGTCCAGGGCGTCGAGTTCCTGGCCATCAACACCGACCTGCAGTCGCTGCAGCAGTCGACCGCCGACATCACGCTGCACATCGGCCCGCAGGTCACGCGTGGGCTCGGCGCCGGCTCCAATCCTGATCTCGGCCGCCAGGCCGCGATGGAGGAGTACGACCGCATCAAGTCCCTGATGAAGGGCAGCGACATGGTGTTCATCGCCGCCGGCTCTGGCGGCGGCACGGGCACCGGCGCCGCGCCGATCGTCGCCCGCATCGCGCGGGAGATCGGCGCGCTCACGGTCGGCATCGTCACCAAGCCGTTCGGCTTTGAGGGCTCCCGTCGGGCCCAGCAGGCCGACGTCGGCATCGAGGCGCTGCACGCCGAGGTCGACACGCTCATCGTCGTCCCCAACAACCGCCTGCTCAGCGTGCTGGACAAGCACACCTCGATGGTCGACGCCTTCCGCGTCGCCGACGACGTGCTGCGCCAGGGCGTGCAGGGCGTGTCGGACCTGGTGACGCTCCCGGGCATCATCAACCTCGACTTCGCCGACGTGCGGACGATCATGTCCGAGGCCGGCGCGGCGCTGTTGGGCATCGGCATGGGCGTGGGCGACAAGCGCGCGCTGGAGGCGGCCGAGCAGGCCGTGTCCTCACCGCTGCTGGAGACGAGCATGGAGGGCGCCCGCTCGATCCTGCTCTCGATCACCGGCGGCAAGGACCTGTCGCTGTGGGAGGTCAACGAGGCGGCCAAGGCCGTCGCCGCCGCCGCCCACCCGGACGCGAACATCATCTTCGGCGCGATGGTGGACGAGAAGCTCGAGGACCAGGTCTGGGTGACGGTCGTGGCCACGCGCTACGGCAACGCGCCCAAGCGCCGGTCTGAGCCGCGGATCGAGGAGCCCAAGGGCACCGGCGAGCCGCGCATCGAGCGCAGGACCCCATCGCCCGTGGCTTCTCAACGCGAGCCGATCTCGGTCCGCCGCGGCGGCGTCGTCTCCGACCTCGACGTCCCGGAGTTCCTGCCGCGTCGTTAGGGGACGACCGCGGTTCGCAGCACCTCGAGGGCCCGCGCCGATCGCGGGCCCTCGGTCGTTCTATGCCGCCGAGCTCGCGGCGCGCTCGATCAGCCAGTCGCCGAAGCTCGCGGCCGTCATCGGGCGGCCCAGCTCGAAGCCCTGGGCGATGTCACACCCCGCGTCACGCACCGCGTAGTAGGCCTGTTGTGAGGAGACGCCCTCGGCGACGACCGTGAGATCGAGCGCGTGGGCGAGCGCCACGATCGACCCGACGATCGCCGCGTCCTCGTGGGAGTCGGCCATGTCGCGCACGAACGAGCCGTCGATCTTCAGGGCGTCGACGGCCAGGTGCTTGAGGTAGGTCAGCGACGAGTAGCCGGTGCCGAAGTCGTCGAGGGAGAGGCGGACGCCGAGCTCTTTGAGCTCGTGCAGCACGCCGATCGGCCCGACCGCGTCGGCCATGACGATGTCCTCGGTGATCTCCAGCTCGAGGTGGTGCGCTTCCAGGCCGCTCTGGCGCAGCAGCGCCGCGACCTCGGTCGGCAGGTCGGGGTCCATCAGGTTGGTGACCGACAGGTTGACCGCGACCGTGAGCATGTGGCCGGCGGCGCGCCACTGCGCGCAGCGTTCGATCGCATCCGCAAGCACGAGGAGCGCCAGCGGGCCCATCAGCCCGGCGCGTTCGGCGAGCCCCAGGAACGCGGCGGGCGGCATCAGCCCGTGTTGGGGATGGCGCCAGCGCACCAGCGCCTCAGCGCCGCGGACGATGCCGGTGTAGGTGTCGATCTGCGGCTGGAAGTGGACCTCCAGCTGCTCATCGGCGAACGCGGCGTGCAGGTCGGCGGTGAGCGTCAGGCGCGTGGGGGAGTGGAGGTCGCGCTCCGGCGCGTAGACCTCGATGCTCGTGCGTTGGGCTTTGGCGAGGTGCATCGCGACGTCGGCGCGGCGCGCGAGCCCGGTCGCGTCGGTGGCGTGGCGTGGCGCCATCGCGATGCCGATGTTCATGCCGAGGCGGATGCCGAGCCCGGCGACCTCCAGCGGCGTCTCCAGCAGCGTGCGCAGCCGGCGCCCGACCGCCACGGCATCGTCGGCCTGGCTGCCGGTCAGCAGGACGGCGAACTCGTCGCTGCCGACGCGGGCCAGCAGGTCGGCCTCGATCGCGACATGCTCGAGGCGCAGGCCGACCTGCCGCAGGACGGCGTCGCCGGCGTCGTGGCCGAGGGTGTCGTTGACGTCCTTGAAGGCGTCGATGTCGAGGAGCAGCAGGGCGGCGCGCGCGTCGGGCTCGGCGAGGGCCGCTTCCAAGCGGCGGTGCAGCGCGCGGCGGTTGGCCAGGCCGGTGAGGTCGTCGATGAGCGCGCCGTGTCCGGCGACATCGAGCTGGCGCAGGAGCGTCGAAGAGGGTGACGGAGCGATGACGGATGCGTTGTGGATGCGGCGGCGGGCGCGTGGGGAAAGCGCGGTGAGCCGACGCCAGGGTCTGGGGCGATCGGAGGAGGAGGACATGCACGAATGCTCACCGATGGTCGCCGTCGTGACCATCGGCAAAGCAGGCGGTCCGCCGCCGCACATCGACCTCCACCGATCGGAGGAGCGTGAGGGTCAGTCGATCGGGAGGCGGACCACGACGGTCGTCCCTCCTCCGCCCGGTGCGCTGCCGAGGTCCAGGCTGCCGCCGACGGCCTCGACGCGCTGGGTGAGCGAAGCGAGCCCGATGTGCCCGTGCAGTGGTGCGGCGGCGACGTCGGCGGCGTCGATGCCGCGCCCGTCGTCGGCCACCTCGAGCAGGACGTCGCCGTTCTCGCCGGCCACGCGGACCCGAACGATGTGGGCCTGTGCGTGCTTGGCGCAGTTGGTCAGCAGCTCACGGGCGAGCGACATGACGAGCTCATCGCGCAGGCCGGTCGCGGTCGCGTCGACGGTGACCTCGGCGCGGAAGTTGCCCTGGCGCGCCGCCTGGTCGGCGGCCGCCTGCATCGCCGCCTCCAGCCCGCCGTGCTGGAGGACCACGGGGTGCAGCGCGTGGACGGCCTCGCGCAGCAGCGCGACGGCCCGCTCGACGCCCTCGCGGGCGTAGCTGAGCATCTCTTCCCGCGCGGTGTCCTCGCTGGTTGCCGCCGCCTCGACGAGATCCTGGCGGGCGGCGAGCAGATCCTGCAGCGCGCCGTCGTGCAGCGCTTCGGAGATGCGCTGGCGCACGCGCTCCTCGGCCTCGAGGTTCTCGGCGACCAGCCGCCCGCGCAGGGTCGCCAGGGCTTCGATCTCTGCCTCGTGGTGCAGCCGGTCGATCGCCGTGGCCAAGAAGGAGGCCAGCGCGTCGAGGAACGCGACGCGCTGATCGAGCGCGGCGACGCCGGGGGCGAGCGCGTGCGTGGTGAGCACCCCGAAGGGACCCTCGCGGCCACGGATCGGCAGGACGACGGAGCAGCGCACACCGGCCTCGCGCAGCGGAGCCGAGTACGGGAAGCGCGTCTCCTGCAGCCAGTCGGCGACCACCAGCGGGCCGTGGGCGGTCAGCGCATGGTGGACGATCGAGTCCGCGGCGGGCGGCAGCGCGGTGCCCGAGACCTCGCCGAAGCCGAGGCTCGCCGCGAAGGTCATGCTCCCATCGTCTTCCAGGGCCAGGATGGTGGCCATGTCGGTGCCGAGCAGGTCGACCGCGACGCGGCAGACGTCGTCGAAGAGGTGTTGAAGGTCAGAGCCCGCGAGCGCGAGCTGCCCGAGGCGGGCGATCGCCTGCTGCTGGCGGGTGATCAGGCGCTCTTGGGTGACGTCCTGGATCGTGCCGCGGATGTGATCCTCGCCACCGTCTTGATAAGCCTCGCCGTGGCTGAGCAGCACCCGCCGGCGCCCGCCCTCGGGGCCCGGGATGCTGTACTCGAGCTCCCACGGCTCGAGATCCTCGGCCGCGCGACCCAACACGGCGCCGGCATGCTCGGCCTCGGCCGGAGTCATCAACGCCCAGAAGCGCTCATCGTTGATCGGCGGCTCGCTGGGGTCGATGCCGAACAGCCGGTAGGTGCCCAGCGACCAGGTCAGCGACGAGTCCGACAGCCGCCACTCGAAGCTGCCGAGCCCCGCCAGGCGCTCGGCCTCGGCGAGGCGGCGCTCGCTCTCACGCAGCTCGGTGAGGTCCTGATGTTGCGCGGTGACGTCGCGCGCGACGCCGTAGAAGTAGCCGTCGCGCTCGTCGCGCGCCGTCGTCCAGCGCAGCCAGACCCAGTGGCCGTCGGCGTGGCGGTAGCGGTTCTCGACCTGCGCCGACGGGTCCTGGTCGGCGATCGCCTCGATCGCCTTGGCCGTGCAGTCGGTGTCGCCGGGATGCAGCAGCTCGGAGACCACGCGACCGATCAGCTGCTCAGAGCGGTAGCCGAGCACGCGCTCCCAGCTGGGGTTGACGCTGACGATGCGGCGGTCGGGGTCGACCACGATCAGCAGGTCCCGGCTCAACGTGAACAGCCGCTGGGCGTGGCGCTCCTCGATGCCGCTCATTCCAGGAGCCCTGCCCGCATCGCGGCAGCGACTGCCGCCGCACGGTCGGACACGCCGAGCTTCTCGTAGAGCGACTGAAGGTGTGTCTTGACGGTGGACGGGCTGAGGTGCAGCTGGCGGGCGATCTCCGGCGCCGAGCCGCCCTCGGCGATCAGCCGCAGCACCTCCTGCTCGCGCGGGCTGAGGACCGGACGGCTCTCGGTCTCGCGCAGCTGGATCTGGGCGGCCAGGCCCGATTGGATCTCCGGCGAGAGGACCGTCTGGCCGCGGGCCACAGCGGCGACCGCGTCAAAGATCGTCGCGCGATCGGCCTCCTTGGACAGGTAGGCCGCGGCGCCGAGCGCCACCGCGCGGTAGACGAGCTCTGAGTCGACGTGGGCCGACAGGAAGACGACGCGCGTGGTGATCCGCTCGCGGGCGATCGCGTTGAGGACCTCGGTGCCGGTCAGGCCCGGCATCCGGACGTCGAGCACGGCGACGTCGGGGGTGAGGCGGCGGATCTCGGGCAGCGCGGTGCGACCGTCGGCGCACTCGCCGACGAGCTCCAGGTCGGGGCGCTCCTTGATCGCCCGGACCAGTCCCTCCCGGTACATGGGGTGGTCGTCGGCGACGAACACCCGCACACGGCTCATGCCGCCTTATAACTGCTCAACGCAAAGCGAGCAAGCGACGGCAGATGTCGTCGCGGGCCAGGTCCTTGCTCAGCAGCGCCTGCACGCCCGCGGCCTCGGCTGCCGCGGTCAGCTCGTCGGTGGAGCTGCCGGTCAGCAGGACGACCGTCGTTCCGCCGAGCTCGCGCAGCCGCCGGGCGACCTCGAGGCCGTCGAGGCCGGGCATCCGGACGTCGAGCAGGGCGATGTCGGGCGAGGCCTCGCGGATGAGCGCCAGCGCCTGGGTGCCGTCGGCGGCCTCGCCGACGAGCTCGAGCGTGCCGAAGCGCCGGATGGCCCGCGCCAGGCCCCGGCGGTAGGTCTCGTGGTCGTCGGCGATCACGACGCGCAGGAGCACGTCTCCCATTTCGCACCGAAGTGGTGCACCGGGCCATCCACCGATCGGATGGTCCAGGGGTGGAGGACTGCCGCAGGTCGGCAGCAAGACCGGGAATCCGGGCTTGGTGTCAGGATCTGGGCAGATGGAGGGGATCGTCGCTGCCGGGCACCCGGTGTCCGCCGAGGCGGGCGCTGCCGTGCTGCGCGCGGGCGGCAACGCGGTCGACGCGGCGATCGCGGCGTGCCTGGCGTCGTGGACGGCCGAGCCGCTGCTGACGGGGCCTGGCGCGGGCGGCTACCTGCTGGTCGCCGGGCCTGGTCAGGAGCCGACGCTGCTGGACTTCTTCGTCGCCGCGCCGTCGGACGGCGAGCGCGCGCCGCTGCTGCCGATCGACGTCTCGTTCGGGGACGCGATGCAGACCTTCCACGTCGGCGCCGCGTCGTGCGGGGTGCCGGGGACGCCGGTGGGCTTGGAGGAGGCGGCGCGGCGCTGGGGGACGCTGCCGCTGGCCGACCTCGCCGCGCCGGCCGCGGCGCTGGCGCGCGAGGGCGTCGTGCTCAACGAGGCCCAGGCCTACGTCTTCGAGATCCTCGAGGGGATCCTGCTCTCCACGCCCGAGGCCGCCGCGCTCTTCGCGCCGGACGGCCGCGCGCTGCGCGCCGGCGAGCGCTTCCGCTCGGCCGAGCTGGCTGACACGATCCTGCGCTTTGGTGTGGAGGGCGCGGCGCCGTTCGTGGACGGCGATCTCGCGGCGGCCGCCGTGGACTGCGTCGCGCGCCGGGGCGGGACGCTGACGGCGGCCGACATCGCCGGCTACGCGCCGATCGCACGGGCGCCGGCGCGCGTCGCCTACCGCGACCGCACGGTCGTGACCAACCCGCCGCCGTCGGCCGGCGGGACGCTGCTGGCGATCGCGCTGGCGCGGCTCGACGGCCAGGACGTCACGCCCGCGTCGCTGCTGGACGCGATGGCCTGCGCGCAGGCCGCGCGGACGCCGGAGTTCGACTCCCGGCTGGGCTCGACGACGCACGTGTCGGTACTCGACGGCGACGGCGGCGCGTGCGCGGTGACGTGCACCAACGGCGAGGGCTCCGGCCTCGTCGTCGCAGGCACAGGCATCCACCTCAACAACGTGATGGGCGAGGAGGACCTCAGCCCGCTGGGCTTCTTCACCGCGCCGCCGGGCCGGCGGATGCCGTCGATGATGGCGCCGACGGTCGTCCTCGGCGTGGGCGGCGAGGTCGAGTTGGTGCTCGGCAGCGCGGGCTCCAACCGGATCCGCTCGGCGATCCTGCAGACGATCGTCGGCGTCGTCGACCACGGCCTCGACGCGCGCGCAGCCGTCGAGGCGCCGCGGCTGCATCTGGAGGGCGAGACCGTCTACGCCGAGCCGGGGATCGACCTGACGGGGCTCGACGCCGGCGGCCGGACGCTGGCGCCGTTTCGCGCCCGCAACCTCTTCTTCGGCGGCGCCCAGGCTGTGGAGCGCGACCGTGCGACCGGCCGCCTGTCGGGCGCCGGCGACCCGCGCCGCGGCGGGGCGTCGGCACGGGCGTGACGCCGCTGCGACAGGATGGCCGCTGCATGCCGTTCCGCCGCCTCGTGGTTCTCCTCGCCGTTGTTGCCGCCGCCACGCTGGCCGGCTGCAGCGGACCAGCGCCCGTCGACCTCTTCCTCGTCCAGCGCACCGGCTCGATCGCCGGCGCGCGCCTGACCTTGCGCATCAGCGACGACGGCGGCGCTTACTGCAACGGCGGCAAGCGCCGGGAGATCACCTCCGCGCAGCTGATCACCGCCCGCGAGATCCGCCGCGAGCTCGACGGCGACAAGAACGACGACGAGAACAAGATCGGTCTCGCGGCCAAGCACATCAACCTGCCGCCGGGCGACATCACGACGTTGAGCTATCGCGTGCGCAGCGAGATGGGCACGGTCGTCTTCAGCGACACCTCGGCCCATCAGCCGCAGACCTTCTATCGCTTGGCGCAGCTGACGCGCGACGTCGCCCGCGGCGCCTGCGGCCTCCCGCGCTGAGCGCACGTCAGGCCATCAGCCCCGCTGATGGCAACGGCAAGACATCATCATCTTCGCTGGTGCGGGGACGTGGCACACTCGATCGGTGACCCCGCGCGCCTGGCTCTCGCTCTCGTTCACCGCCGCGCTGTGGGGCGCGTCGTACATGTTCATCAAGGTCGCGCTCGACGGCGGGTTGTCCGAGGGCTTCATCATCTGCGCGCGGACGATCCTCGGGGCGGCCGTGCTGGCGCCGCTGGCGATCCGCTCCGGCGCGGTGCCGATGATCATGGCCCGCCGCGGCTGGGCGCTGGCCCTGGCCGCCGCGCAGGTCATCGTCCCGTTCGGGCTGATCACCTTCGGCGAGAACCACGTGCCCTCGGCACTGGCCGGCATCCTGGTGGCGACCGCGCCGCTGTTCGTCGCGCTGCTGGCCGTGAAGTTCGACCCGGCCGAGCGGTCGCACGGCTGGGGACTGTTCGGCGTCGTGCTCGGGATGGTCGGCGTCGTGCTGCTCTTCGGCGTCGATCTCAGCGGGGATGCCGAGACGCTGCTCGGCGGCCTGATGGTCGTCGGCGCGGGCGCCTGCTACGCCGTCGCGGTCCTGATCGTCAAGCGCGGCTTCACCGGTGTGCCGCCGGTCGGCGTCGCGGCCTCCAACCTCGTCATCAGCGCGGTCGCCTGGCTGCCGGTCGCCGTGCTCTCCCTGCCGACCCACAGCCCGGGCGCCAACGCGATCCTGTCGATGCTCGCGCTTGGTGCGGGCGGCACCGGCCTGGCGTTCCTGTTCTTCTACACCTCGATCGCCGAGGTCGGCCCGGCGCGCGCGTCGGTCGTCGCCTACGTGGCGCCGGCGTTCGCAGTGATCTACGGCGTCGTCCTGCTCGGTGAGGAGCTGACGTTCGGCACGATCGGCGGCCTCGTGCTGATCCTCGCGGGCTCGTGGCTGGCGGCCTCGGGCCGCCTGCCGGGGCGGGCGGAGGCGGAGGTCCTCAGCCGAAGCGAACCTTCCCGTTTGACCGAGCCCGCGCCCGAGGCTCGCTTAACCGAAGCGGACCTTCCCGTTTGACCGAGCGCGAGCCTGCGCGCGTTCGATGAAGTCCAGCCGCTTGACCGCGGCGCGGAAGAGACGGGTGAGCAGTGCGAGGCGCGCGTTCTCGGAGCGCAGGTCGAGCAGCCCCTGCTTGGCGTCGGGTCCGAAGTCGACGGTCGCGGCCATCTCGTAGGCGGTCAGGGGCTCCAGCAGCTCAGGTTCAAGGATCTTGTCGGTGGCTTCCTCGACGAGGCTGCCGTAGGCCTCGTGTGCCGCGTCGACGATCGGTGCGTCAGTTGGCTCGGGCAGGTCGTCGAGGAACTCGATCGCACCGGCGGGATAGACGTGGTCGAAGTGCTCCTCGAGGATCCGGAAGGGGCGCGTGCCGCGCGTGAGGATGTCCAGCCCGCCGTCCTCATGGCGCTCCAGCACCTCGGTGACCTCCATCGCGCAGCCGTTGGCCTTCAGCCCGTCGTCGGCGTCCCACACGATCCCGAACTCGCGCCCGTCGTCGAGGCAGTCGTCGATCATCGCCTTGTAGCGCTCCTCGAAGATGTGCAGCGGCACGATCTCGTGCGGCACCGCGACGATGCCCAGCGGGAAGAGCGGGAAGTCCGGTCGTTGCTCACCCATGTGCCGATTGTAGGTTGAGCCGCGTGCGGCGGTGCGCCGTATGAGCGAGAGATGAGCGCCACCGCCGTCGTTTGGTTTCGCCGTGATCTGCGCCTGCACGATCACCCGGCGCTCGTCGCGGCCCTTGCCGACCACGAGCGCACCATCCCGCTCTACGTGCTCGACGACAAGCTCTTGCACGGGCGTTACGCCAGTCCGGCGCGGGCGCGCTTTCTCCTCGGCTGCCTGCACACGCTCGACGAGGATCTGCGCGCGCTCGGCTCTGGGCTGGTGATTCGCCACGGTGCACCGGAGCAGGAGGTCGTCGCAGTAGCGCAGGAGACGGGCGCCCAGACCGTGCTCTGGACCAGCGACGTCGCGCCCTACGCACGGCGACGCGACCGGCGCGTCACCGAGGCGTTGCGCGACGCCGCCATCGAGGCCCAGCCGCACGGCGGCGGCTACCTCGTCGATCCCTCGCGGCCGCGGACCCAAGGCGGCAAGCCCTATGCGGTCTTCACGCCGTTCTGGCGCGCGATCGCGGAGGTGGAGCGCCGGCCCGTGCACCGCGCGCCGACCGCGCTCCCGCCGCTGCCGTCGTCGTTACGCACGGGCCGGCTGCCGTCGGCCGAGGCATTGAACATCAACAACTCCGAGGTCCCCGAACCGGTCGTCGAGCCCGGGGAGGCCGCGGCTCGCGCCGCGCTGGAGCGCTGGCTGCGCAGCGCCCTTGACCGCTACGCCGAGCGCCACGACGCGCTCTCGGATCCCGGCACCTCGGTGCTCTCGCCCTACCTGCGCTGGGGTTGCCTGTCGGCACGCGAGTGCGAGGAGCGCGCGCAGCGTCACGGCGGCGCCGGCGCCGCGGCCTTCGTCCGTCAGCTCGGCTGGCGCGACTTCTACGCCCATCAGCTGCTCATGTACCCCAAGAACGTCGGGCAGGAGTTCCAGGAGCGCTATCGCGGCAGCCTGCGCTGGGCCGACGACGCCGAGGCGCTGGCGGCGTGGAAGGACGGGCAGACCGGCTATCCGCTGGTTGACGCCGGGATGCGCCAGCTTGCTCGCACTGGCTGGATGCACAACCGCGCGCGGCTGGTCGTCGGCTCGTTTTTGACCAAGGACCTGCACATCGACTGGCGCGAGGGCGAGCGCCACTTCGCGCGCCTGCTGCTCGACGGCGAGCCCGCGCAGAACAACGGCAACTGGCAGTGGATCGCCTCGGTCGGCGCCGACCCCGCGCCGTACTTCCGGCGCCTCTTCAACCCCATGACCCAACAGCGCAAGTTCGATCCCGACGGCCGCTACGTCCGCACCTGGGTGCCCGAGCTGGCCAATGTCCCCGACGGCAAGCTCGCCGAGCCGTGGACGATGAGCGATAGCGAACAGGCAGCGGCGGGCTGCGTGATCGGCACCGACTACCCGGCGCCGATCGTCGACCACGCCCACGAGCGCGAGGTCGCCAAGCGGCGCTACGGCGCAGCGGCCGGCCGCTGATCGCCGGCGCCGCCGCGCGCGCTACTTTTGCGCCGTGATCATCAAGTTGTAGAAGATCGCCGACGGCAGTCGCGGCTCGAGCAGCACGCGGTCGACGTGTTGGAGGCCAACGTACCCACGGAAGGCGTACATCTTCCACGCCCACGGCACCGTCTCGGGGTCCGCGGTCGCCTCCAGCGCGCGGTTGGCCCAGCCGAACCAGTTGGCCAGCAGCTCCTCGCCACGCACGCGGACGTCGCCGAAGGCGGCGGCGCGGGCGCCGGAGGCCAGCTGCTCGGGCGTGAAGGCGTGGACGTCGACCATCGACTCCAGCTGGTGGTTCTCGGCGCCGCCGTCGAGGTTGCCCTCCGACGCCGGCCGCGCGCGCATGGCGCGCCGCCACGCCGGCGCGACGCGCGAGGCCGCCCGCTTGGGCACGTTGGCGATGCGATCGCCGTGGTGCGACGGCTCGCCCGCGAAGACCGCGACGCCGCCGGGCGCCAGCACGCGGTGGATCTCCCGCCACGCCTGGTCCAGATCCGGCAGGTGGTGCAGGACCGCATGCCCGAGGACGAGGTCAAAGCTCGCATCCTCGAACGGCAGCGCCTCGGCGTCGGCGATGCGCGCATCGACATCCAGGCCCAGCGCCGTCGCGTTGCGCTCCAGCGCATCGACCATGCCCTGGGAGATGTCGGTGCAGGTCGCGTCGGTGATCACGCCCGCCTGCAGCAGGTTGAGCGAGAAGTAGCCCGTGCCCGCGCCGAGCTCCAGGCTGCGGTCAAACGAGCGCAGGTCGCCGCCCAGCGCCTTGCGCAGCTTGCCCAGCACCTGCGTCCGGCCGATCTCGCCGAAGTCGATGCCCCACTTGGCGTCGTAGTCGGCCGCGGCGCCGTCGTGGTAGCGGGTGTTGACGTCGCGGATCTCCTCCGCGGTGGCAGGGGCGGGGCTCATAGGCCGCGGCATGCTAGCGACGAGCCGCCGCGGGCGGGGTGTCCAGAGAGTGGCCAGATTGGAAGCTTGAGGCGCTTGACATCCTCCGGACGAATGGACGATGGAGAGAACGCGATCCGTGCTCCACCGTGTTGGCCGGGACAGGGAACCGCCGCGGCACGGACGTCCGCGGCGCTCAGCACGACAGCAGGGGATTCGATGTCAGGGAAGATCCGCGCGGCGTTCGCCGTCGCGCTGGCCGCTGCCGGCCTCACGGGCTGCGCCGGCCTCAACGGCTACTCGGTGCGCGATGAGCACGCCGCCCAGCAGGACGTCATCGGCGACGTCGTGCACGTCGGCGCCGCGCTCTGCCTCGACGACGACGTCGATGCGATCACGGGTGCCGGCGACTCGTTCAGTCGCAGCCTCGCGATCCCCGCCAACGGCGACGGCGTCTGCGACTCCCGGCCCCACCAGGCCGGCTTCACCCAGGGCTTCGCCGACAACGGCGGCGTCCAGTTCTTCGGCGCCTTCCTCGTGCCCGACAGCGCCAAGGCGCCGGCCACGGCGACGGCGACGCTGCCCTCCGGCTTTGACGCCACCACCGTCACGCTGACGCGCAAGCCCAGCCTCGACGAGACGCTGCAGCACACGCGCCCGGCGCCCGCCGGCCAGCAGTGGGTCGGCTACATCTCGCCGGTCGTCGGCCAGGCGGCCGAGCCCGGGGAAGACCTGCCGGAACTGGCCGCCGGCCTTCAGCGCATGGCCGAGAGCGACACGCCTCCGGCGACCGACGGCAACGGCGACTGGTCGGTGGCCGCCGACTTCACGCCCGCCCGCGGCGACGGCGGCCTGCCGGCCCCCGCGACCTTCGCCCACGCGGTGCTCGGCGGCATGCGCATGGCCTACCCGGAGTCGCTCTACGACGGCGTCGACCCCAACGGGCTGGACGCGACCGGCAGCGAGAGCTTCGGCCTGCAACTGCTCGACTCGCGCCCGGTCGACTGCCAGGAGTACCGCGGCTTTCCCTACCCCCAGCTCTACGGCGTCGACCTCGAGGGCTTGGAGACCAACGACCACGGCCTGCCGCTCGTGCCGACGACGCTCTGCGGACGCACGTCGCCGGGCGGCGCGCTGGCGCTGAAGGACCTGCGCGGCTCCGGCGGCGAGGCGAGCGTCGTGGCTGGCGAGAAGGCCAAGGTTCCCTTCACGCTGCGCTACGTCGGCGACCCCGGCCCGTCGTTTGCGCTCAGCGCGAGCACCGGAATGCCCGGTGCGGCGGTCTCGCCGTCGCCGGCGGTGCTGACGCCCGCTGCGCCCGGCTTCCAGGACGCGACGGTCACGGTCGCCGTGCCGTCCGCGACCGCGCCCGGCGCTTACGCCGTGACGCTGACCGCCACCGTCGGCGGCCAGGTGCGCACCGCGCAGGGGACCGTGAACGTGACCGCGCCGGCCAGCGCGAAGGCCACGCCGGACGTCGGCCAGGACGCCGACGCCGACGCCGACATCGCGGGCGCCGGCGCCACCACCACGGCGTCGGTGCGCACGCGGATGCTCGAGTTCCGCGGCTTCGATCGCAGCGGTGTCGGCCCTGACGGCAAGTCCATCAACCTGGGCGACGTCCTCTGCCACAAGGCCGAGGGCTCCTGCGGCTGGGTCACCGTCCAGCTGACCGTGCGCTGGGAGCAGCTGCACGCCGGCGCCGAGGCGGCTCGTGCCGCCGCCCGCTCGCGGGTGCGGATGGTCACCATCGGCACCGCGAGCCTGAACGTTCCCGCACAAGGCCGCCGGCGCGTGACCGTCTCGCTGGCGCCCGGCGTCGTCAAGCTGCTCAACAGCGGCCTGATCCTGCACGCGGTCGTCGCGGTCCGCCCGGCGCGCAACCGCGTGCCCATGGTGCACCGGATCGCGCTGCGCCGCGGCTGAAGCCGGTGGCGAGGCGGGCACCTGTAGCGTGCCCGCCTCGTCCATGCCTGACCAGACTTCCGAGCCGACCACGCCCCAGCTCTACCTCCAGCGCGACCAGCCCGATGGCGTTCCACCGCTGGCGCTCACCGGCGAGCGCACGCTGCCCGACGTGCCCGAGGAGAACTACTGGTACCAGCGCCACCTGATCGTCTACGAGTGGATCCGCGAGCGGGTCGGCGGCCTGAAGGTCATCGACATGGCCTGCGGCGAGGGCTATGGCAGCAGCGTGCTGGCCGGGCAGGCGGCGGAGGTCGTCGGCGTCGACGCCAACCCGGCGGCCCACGAGCATGCGCGGCTGCGCTACTCGTCGCCAACAGTGCGTTTCGCACGCGATCTCGTCGAGACGTTCGCCGAGCCGGCCGACGCCGTCGTCTTCCTGCAGACGATTGAGCACGTCCAGAACCCGGACGAGATCCTGGAACGCTTCAAGGCGCTGACGGCCGACAGCGGCGCTCCTGCGGTGTACGTGTCGACGCCCAACGTGCTGACGCTCGCGCCCGAGGGCGCCGAGAAGTCCGGCAACCCATGGCACGTCAAGGAGTACCGGCCCGAGGAGTTCCACGCGCTCTGCGCCGCGCACTTCTCATCGGTCGAGGTGTACGGGTTGTTTCACGCGCGCAAGCTCGCGGTCCACGAGTTCGCCATCAAGAAGCTGCGCTGGGATGACGTCCACAAGGGCCTGCGCCTCACCAAGCCCTTCTACAACTGGTTCACGCCGGCGATCTCTGTCGCGGACTTCACGCTCACGGCCGACCGGCCGCTGGAGCGCGCGCTGGACTTCGTGGCTGTCTGCCGACCATGAGCGGCGGGAGCGGTCGCCTCGCGATCGTCCTGCACTCGCACATGCCCTATGTGGAGGGCTTCGGGACGTGGCCGTTCGGCGAGGAGTGGCTCTTTGAGGCGGCGGCGACGGTCTACGTGCCGTTGTTGGAGTTGTTGGACGCCCGCGAGGCGCAGGTCACGCTCTCGGTGACGCCGGTCCTCGCCGACCAGCTCGCCGCGCCCGGCGTCCACGAGCGCCTGCTCAGCTTCCTGCGCGACCTGCGCGTCACCACCCACGCGCTCGATGCCGACGGCTGTCGCGCCGGCGGCGAGCCCGTGCTAGCCGCCGAGATCGAACGCGCCGGCGCCGACTACGCGCGCGCCGCCGACCGCCTCGACGCGCTCGGCGACGGTGGTCTGGCCCGCGGCTTGGCGCGCCACACCGCCTGGACCTCGAGCGCGACCCACGCCGTGCTGCCGCTGATCGCGACCGACGGCGGCGTCCGACTCCAGCTGCGCGCCGGGATCGAGGCCCACCGCGCACGCGGCGCCGCGGCCGGTGCGCCACCGTGGCGCGGCGGGCTCTGGCTGCCCGAGTGCGGCCACGCGCCGTGGCTGCATCCGCTGCTGGAGGAGGCCGGCGTGCACGCGACCTGCGTCGACCTCACCGACGTCCTGCCCGGCGCGCGGACGCCGCTGGCGACCAGCGATGGCCCGCTGCTGGTCCCGATCGACCGCGCCGCGATCGAGTTGGTGTGGAGCGACGGCGGCTACCCCGCCGCCGCCGCCTACCGCGACTCGCACCGCAAGAGCGTCCACCACCACCATCCATGGGCCAACGACGGCGCCGTCTATGACCGCGACCGCGCGCGCGAGCAGGCGACGATCGACGCCCAGGACTTCGTCACGCGGGTCGCCGAGCGGGTCGCCGGCGGCGGCCTCTCGGTCTGTGCGCTGGACACCGAGCTGCTCGGCCACCACTGGTACGAGGGGCTGGACTGGCTGGCCGCGGTGCTCGATGCGGCGCCACGGGTCGGCCTGGAGATCATCGGCCTCGACGATGCGCTGCACGACACGCCCGTGGTGGCCGCGCCCGACGCGCTGCCGACCACGAGCTGGGGCACGCCGCGGACGTTGTGGACGTGGGATGGCCCGCAGGTCGCCGATCTGGCCTTCGCCGCGCGGGCGGCGGAGCTGCGCACGGTCGCCGCGGCCGTCTGCGACGGTGCCGACGCCCGCGCGATCCGTGAGCTTCTGGCGCTGCAATCCAGTGACTGGGCCTTCCTGGTTACCCGGGACATCTCTGGCCCATATCCGCGTGAACGCGCCGCCGGACATCTCGCGGCGCTGCAGGCCGCGCTCGCCGCGCCTAGCACCCAGAATCCGGCGCTACGCGGTCTCGCACCCTTTGCAGACGCTTCGATGCTGCTCGTTCCGTGAAAATTCGTTCGGGCACGAGTGACATTTCGCGTCGTTCTGTCCGCGCGATGACGATGATGTGCGGATGGCCGGCGTGCATGCGCAGCCCGTACCGCTCGCGGTTGACGAGCGGCAAATTCTCGCGTCGCTCGCCGAGCACGCGCTGGAGCCCGCTGGGGAGCGGCTCGTCCTTGCTGCGCGCCACGGTGGCTCCGGGCGCGGCGCGGCAGACTGCCTGCGTGACGTCATCGAGGAGGCCGAGGCGCTCGCTCGGATCTTCGAGGCCGCCCAAGACGGCTCCATCGACGTCGCCGATCCGCTCGTCCGGACGTGGCTCGGTCGCCGCCGCGACGCGCTCCTGGCCCTGCTGCGCGACGACCGCGCCGCCCTCTATGACTCGCTCGCGGCCCGCCACGCGACTGCCGAGGCCAGCGTCGAGCCGGCCATCGCCCAGCGCTGGCGCCTGGTCGACGAGGACCTCGAAGAGCTGGCGCTGGTCGCGCGCCTGTTGAGCGACGCGCTGGACGAGGGCTAGGTCCAGCGCAGCGACGCGGGCGTCTCGCGCATGCGCAGCACGCGCGCCGGCGCGCCCGCGACGACGGCGTCGGCCGGGATGTCCTTGGTGATGACGGTGTTGGTGCCGATCACGCTGTTGTCGCCCACCGTCGCGCCGCGCAAGAAGCAGGCGCCGTAGCCGACCCAGACGTTGTGGCCGACGCGCACGTCGCGCTTGTAGATGCCCTGCAGCCGGATCGGCCGCTCCACGTCCACCACGCCGTGATCGAAGTCGATCAGCATCACCCGGTCGGCGACCACGCACTCGCGACCGATCGCCACGTGCTGGAAGGCGGAGATCGTGCACTCCTGACCCAGCACGGTCTTGGCCCCGATGCGGACCTCGCCCTCGTGCACGCGGATCTTGCAGCCGTGGCCGATCCACGACCAGCGCCCGAGGACCAGGCGCGCGCCGCGCTTGATCTCGAGCGTCACGCCCGGACCGACGAAGCACATCCCGTCCGTGACCAGGCGGCGGCCGAACCGCAGCTTCAGCCATCCCAGCCGCAGCAGCAGCCGCGCGTACTTCGGGCTCAGCATCCCGTGGGCGCGCAGGAAG
>NZ_DASYJG010000019.1:0-69275 GCF_035996765.1 Baekduia sp. | reverse complement strand
CGTCGCCTTCACCGAGGGCGGTGAGCGGCTGGTCGGAACGGTCGCCAAACGCCAGGCGGTGATGAACCCCGAGAACACGATCTTCTCGATCAAGCGCTTCATGGGCCGCAAGGAGTCCGAAGTGAAAGAGGAGGAGACGATCGTCCCGTACAAGGTCGAGGCCGGCCCTAATGGCGACGTGCGCGTCGACGTGCGTGGCAAGCAGTACAGCCCGCCGGAGATCAGCGCGATGATCCTGCAGAAGCTGAAGACGGACGCCGAAGCGAAGCTCGGCGAGCCGGTCGACAGCGCGGTCATCACCGTCCCCGCGTACTTCAACGACGACCAGCGCCAGGCCACCACCGACGCCGGCAAAATCGCCGGGCTCGAGGTCAAGCGCATCATCAACGAGCCGACCGCGGCTTCGCTCGCGTACGGCCTCGACAAGGAGACCGACCAGACGATCCTCGTCTTCGACCTCGGCGGCGGCACCTTCGACGTGTCAGTGCTCGAGATCGGCGACGGCGTCTTCGAGGTGAAAGCGACCGCCGGCGACAACCACCTGGGCGGCGACAACTGGGACAAAGCGATCGTCGAGTGGCTGGTCGCCGAGTTCAAACGCGACCAGGGCGTCGACCTCGCGGCCGACAAGAACTCGCTGCAGCGCCTCTACGAGGCGGCGGAGAAGGCGAAGATCGAGCTCTCCTCGACCCAGGAGACGCAGATCAACCTGCCGTTCATCACCGCCGTCGAGGGGCAGCCGAAGCACCTCGACCTGAAGCTCAGCCGCTCGAAGCTGACCGAGCTGACCGGTGACCTGCTCGACCGCACGGTCGGGCCGGTGAAACAGGCTCTCTCCGACGCCGACGCGTCGATCGACCACGTCGTCCTGGTCGGCGGCATGACCCGCTCGCCGGCCGTCCGCGAGAAGGTCAAAGAGCTGACCGGCAAGGAGCCCCACCAGGGCGTCAACCCGGATGAGGTCGTCGCGATCGGCGCCGGCATCCAGGCAGGCGTGCTGGCCGGCGACGTCAAGGACGTGCTGCTGCTCGACGTCACCCCGCTGACCCTCGGCATCGAGACCAAAGGCGGCGTGATGACGAAGCTGATCGAGCGCAACACGACGATCCCGACGAAGAAGTCGGAGGTCTTCTCGACCGCCGACGACAACCAGCCCTCGGTGGAGATCCACGTCCTCCAGGGCGAGCGCGAGATGGCCACCGGCAACAAGAGCCTGGGCAAATTCCAGCTCACCGGCATCCCGCCGGCGCCGCGAGGCATCCCGCAGATCGAGGTCACCTTCGACATCGACGCCAACGGCATCATCTCGGTGGCGGCGAAAGACAAAGGCACCGGGACCGAGCAGAAGATCGAGATCAAATCCGGCTCCGGGCTCTCCGACGACGAAATCCAGAGCATGGTTTCCGACGCCGAGTCGCACGCCGAGGAGGACCGCAAACAGCGTGAGCTGGCCGAGGCCCGCAACATCGCCGAGAACGCGGCCTACCAGGCGGAGAAAACCGTCTCCGACGCCGGCGACAAACTCGACCAGGGCACCAAAGACCAGATCGACACGGCCGTCAAAGACGTCCGCGCGACGCTCGACGGTGGCTCGCTCGACGAGGTGAAAGGCAAGACCGAGGCGCTGACCGCGGTGATGACCAAGCTGATCGAGCGCAACACCACGATCCCGACCCGCAAGGGCGAGGTCTTCTCGACGGCCGAGGACAACCAGCCGTCGGTCGAGATCCACGTCCTGCAAGGCGAGCGTGAGATGGCCAACTACAACAAGTCGCTGGGCAAGTTCCAGCTGACCGGCATCCCACCGGCGCCGCGCGGCATCCCGCAGATCGAGGTCACGTTCGACATCGACGCCAACGGCATCCTCGCCGTGTCCGCCAAGGACCTGGGCACCGGCAAGGAGCAGAAGATCGAGATCAAGGCGGGCTCCGGCCTGTCGGAGGCCGAGATCAAGTCGATGGTCGGCGACGCCGAGGCCCACGCCGAGGACGACAAGAAGGCACGCGAGCTGGCCGAGGCCCGCAACAACGCCGAGAACGCCGCCTACCAGGCCGAGCGCCAGCTCAAGGACCTCGGCGACCAGGTCGACCCGCAGTCCAAGGACGAGATCGAGGCGGCCATCACGGCCGTCCGCGAGTCGCTGACCAGCGAGGACCCGGAGCCGATCAACGCCGCGGCCGAGACGCTGCAGTCCGCCTTCCACAAGGTCTCTGAGGCCATGTACGAGAAGGCCCAGCAGCAGGCCGCGGCCGCGCAGGCCAACGGCCCCACGCCGGAGAACGGCTCGGCCCCGGCCGACGGTGACGCCTCCGTGGAGGAGGACGTCGTCGACGCCGAGGTCGTGGACGAGGGCAAGTAGGTGACCGAGGAGCGCGACACCTCGGTCGACGAGGCGACGGCGCCGGGGTCGACCCCGGCGCCGGACGGCGCGGTCGAGGAGGTCGACGCCGTCGCCGAGCTGGCAGAGGATGCGGCGGTCGAGGCCCCGGTCTCGGCCGAGCCCGACTTCAAGGACCTGTACTTGCGGGCGGCCGCCGAGACCGACAACGTGCGCAAGCGCGCGCGGCGCGACGTCGAGCTGGCCTCGGCGCGGGGCGTCGCGCGGTTGGCGCGCGAGCTGCTGCCGTCGCTGGACAACCTCGACCGGGCGCTCGCTGCGGCCGAGGCCGAGGAGTCCGACGCCGAGCATCACCTGACCAAGGGCATTAGGTTGGTTCAGCAGGAGCTGCAGACCGCGCTGACGCGCGTCGGGATCGAGCAGTTCACGCCGGTCGGCGAGGCCTTCGATCCCCACCAGCACGAGGCCGTTGCCCAGCGGCCTGCCGAGGGCGTGGAGACCGGCGTGATCACGCAGGTCTACCAGCCCGGCTACCGCTACAAGGAGGAGATCCTCCGGGCCGCCAAGGTCGTGGTAGCCGCATGATGACCGGACGGCCGAACAAGTTCACCACCATCATGCGGTCAGCCGCATGACGCCTTCCGACCCCTACAAGATCCTCGGGGTCGAAAGGAAGGCGTCCCAGGACGAGATCAAGAAGGCGCACCGCAAGCTCGTCCGCCAGTACCACCCCGACCACAATCCGGGCGACGCCAAGGCCGAGGAGCGCTTCAAGGAGATCCAGGCGGCGTATGACGTCGTCGGCGATCCGGACAAGCGCAAGCAGTTCGATCGCGGCGGGATGTTCGGGATGGGTGGCGGCGGTGGTGGCGCCGGCGGTCCGTCCGGTGGGTTCTCCGCGGGCGACTTCGGCGGCTTCCAGGACATCCTCTCCAACCTGTTCGGCGGTGGTGGGGCCGCAGACGGTGCCGGCACGCGCGGTCGTGGCGGCGCGACCGCGGGCGGTCCGCGCCCCGAGCGCGGCGCTGACCTCGAGTCCGCGGTCGCGATCTCCTTCGAGCAGGCGATCGCCGGCGCGCAGATCCCGCTGAGCGTCGCGACGACGCAGCCGTGTCCGACCTGTCGCGGCACGGGCGCCAAGCCCGGCACGTCGCCGAAGGTCTGCCCGAAGTGCCAAGGCCGCGGGATCGAGTCCCAGGGCCAGGGCCTCTTCTCGATCTCGCAGCCGTGCTCTCGGTGCCACGGGTCCGGGGCGATCATCGAGGACCCGTGTCCGACGTGCCACGGCGCCGGGCAGCAGAAGACGGTCAAGAACTACAAGGTGAACATCCCCGCGGGCGTGCGCGAGGGGTCGCGCGTCCGGCTGGCCGGCAAGGGCGAGGCGGGTCGCAACGGCGGGCCGCCCGGCGACCTGTACGTCGTCACGCACGTCGCGCCGTCGCCGATCTTCGAGCGCAAGGGCGACAACCTCGAGGTCGAGGTGCCGCTGACGATCCCTGAGGCGATCCGCGGGGCTGACGTTGAGGTGCCGACCCTGAACGGCCGCAAGAAGCTGCGGGTCGCGCCGGGCACCAAGCACGGCACCGTTCAGCGGCTGCGCGGTGAGGGCCCGCAGAAGTTGGGTGGCAAGGGCAAGGGCGATCTCCACTACAAGTTCGTCATCGACGTTCCCGCGACGCTGAGCGCCGAGCAGTCCGAGGCGGTCGAGAAGCTGTCTGCCGTCATGGGCGACGATCCGAGAGCGAGGCTGTTCTCATGAGCATGCGCCGCACGCGCACGACCGTCACGGTCAGCTCCGACCGCGGCGTCTTCATGATCTCCGTCGCGGCCGAGTTGGCCGAGATGCACCCGCAGACGCTGCGGATGTACGAGCAGCGCGGGCTGATCGAGCCCAAGCGCTCGCCGAAGGGCACGCGGCTGTACTCGCACGAGGACGTCGAGCGGCTGCGCCGCATCCAGGAGATGACCAACGACCTCGGGCTGAACCTCGCAGGCGTCGAGCACGTCCTGCGCATGGAGCAGGAGCTCGACCGCGCCAAGCGGCGCGTCGACGCGCTCGAGCGTCGCACCGAGGAACTCCAGGCCGAGATGGTCTCCCAGATCGACGCCGTCAAGCGTGAGCTCCGCGGCGGCGAGCTCGTCCCGCTCAAGCACACCCACAGCCTCCTGCCCCACCGGATGCCCCCGGCCGAACCCGAGCCATCCCGCCCCCGCCGCATCCCGATCCGGCGCGACGGCGAGCAGCCGGCGCGGTGACGCCGGCGGGGTGGGAGGGCTCGGGGTCAGCCGGGTCGGGGGGTAGGTTGCAGGGCGGATGCGGCCGCTGAACCTGGGGGAGACGCTCGACGCGAGCATCAAGATCGTGCGCTCGCGCTGGAAGACGCTGGCGACGGTGATGCTGGTGGTCGCGCTGCCGATCCAGCTGGCCAACATCATCATCATCAAGTCGACGACCGACGTCTACCAGGTCGGGACGAGCTTCTCGACCAGCGCGAAGTCGGCGACGACCTACAGCGACGATGGCGCCTACGTCGCGGGCCAGACGCTGATCCTCGCGCTGAGCTTCCTCGGATATCTGCTCGGCACGGTCGCCTGTTACCGCGCGATCGCCGACACCTATCTCGGTCGCGAGACCAGCGCGCGTGCGTCCCTGCGTTTCGCGGGCGGCCGTCTGGGCGCGACGCTGTGGCTGACGATCGTCCTCTTCGTCGGGCTGCTGTGCGGGTTCCTCGCGCTCTTCCTTCCCGGGATCTGGCTGTACATCGCGTGGACGGTCGCCTACCCGGTGATGCTCGTCGAGGGCACCGGTGGGTTCGCGGCGCTGAAGCGCTCCTTCAAACTCGTCGAGACGCGGTGGTGGGCAACGGCCGGACGGATGGCCGTGACCTACATCTTGGTCGGCGTGGTGACCACGGTCGCGACGCTGCTGTTCATCGCCCCCACGGGCTGGTTCGTCGACGACACCTCCTTCGGGGCGCTGCTCCTCGAGCACACGGCCAACTTGGTGGTGTCGCTGGTGACGACGCCGTTCGTCGCGGCGGTGACCACGTTGGTGTACTTCGATCTGCGGGTGCGCAAGGAGGGCTTCGACCTCGCGCTGCTGGCCGAGCGGATGGGCGGGCCGGCGGCCTCTGGTCCGCCGGCTGCGCCCACGTCGGTCCCGCCGCCCCTGTGGTCGGCAGATCGTGACGGTGGCCGCGATGCCTTCGGCCGGCCGGTCGCTCCGCGCGGCGCGCCGTCGCCGTACGCCCCGCCCGTGCCGCCCCCACCCGCGCCGGGATCGTGGGCGCCGCCGGTGGCGCCCGAGCCCCAACGGCCGTCACAGGACGAGTGACCGACGCGGCCCTGCGTGAGCTGGCCGCTCGAACGGCCAGCGGCGACGGCGCCGCCCGCCGGGCGCTGACCGGCGAGGCCCGCGCGCAGGCTCGCGAGATCCTCGCGCAGGATCGCTTCAAGGGCGGCCACCATCATGCGGGGCTGCTGCACGGCGTGTTCGTCACGCTTGGCGACTGGTTGGAGTCCCTGACCAGCGCGCTGCCCGGTGGACCCGTGACCGGCTGGCTGCTCTTGGTGGCGGTGGTCGTCGCCGTGACCGCGGTCGTCGTGAACGTGATTGGCGCGCACCGCCGCCGCCGTCGCGCCGCCGCGCGCGTGGCCGGCCCCGGCGACGTGCCAGGCGCTGCGCAACTCGGTCCCGCCGAGCTCGAGCGCCGCGCGCTGGAGGCCGAGCGTGCCGGCGATCTCGACGGTGCCATCCGCCTGCGGTTCGCCGCTGGCCTGCTCCGCCTCGATGCGATCCACGCGATCGACCTGCGGCCCTCGCTGACCTCCGGCGCCGTCGGCCGCACGCTGCGCTCCGAGCGCTACGACGAGCTTGCCGTGACCCACGACGCGATCGCCTACGGCGGCCGTCACGCGGCCGATCAGGACGCGGCGGCCGCGCGCGAGGAATGGCCGGTTGTCGTCGGCGAGGCGCGGCGGCGATGAGGGGCGCGGTGCACAAGGGCTCTCCGGCCGCACATCGCGGCGAGGCGCGGCGGCGATGACGGGCGCGATAGGCAACGGCGCTCCGGCCGCACGTCGCGGCGAGGCGCGGCGACGATGAGCCGCTCGACGATCTTGGTGCTCTTCGCCGTCGTGGCCGTCGTCCTCGTCGGCGTCCTGCTCGGCCGGGCGCCGGAGCAGCCGTCGGGCCCGGCGTCTTCCTCGTACGCGACCTCGCCCGCCGGTCTCGCCGCGTACGCGGAGCTGCTCGAACGGGCCGGGCACGATGTGCGCCGCGCGCGGGCGTCGCTCGCCGACCGACGGCCTGCCGGCGGCGAGACGGTGGTGGTCGTCGATGGCCATCGGCTGCCCGCCGCCCAGCGTGACGCGCTGCGCGCCTACGTCCGCAGCGGCGGTCGCGCGATCCTGGCCGGCACCGCCGCCGGCACGCTCGGCGGCGGCACAGCGCTCCCGCGCCGCGCGGGTGAATCCACGCCGGTCACCCGGCGCATCGGCCGCGGCACCGCGATCCTCGTCCCCGACGCCGAGCCGCTGCGCAACCGCAGCCTCGCCGACGGCGACCATGCCGCCGGGGCGCTGGCGATCGCCGGGCCGCCCGCGCGGCGCATCGCGTTCGTCGAATCGGTGCACGGCTACCAGGAGGAGACCGGCCTTGCGGCGCTGCCCGGCCGCGTCCAGACCTGCCTACTCCTCCTTGGCCTCGCCGCGCTGGCCTTCCTCATCGCCAGTGGCCGCCGGCTCGGCCCGCCCGAGGCCGCGGCCCGCACGCTGCCGCCACCGCGGCGTGCGCATGTTGAAGCACTTGCTGCCGCGCTCGCTCGCACCCGCGACCGTGACACGCTGACCACCCCGACCACGGAGACGCCACCGACATGAAGGACTTGCACGACCGCGTGAGCGCGGAGGTCCGGCGCGCCGTCATCGGCCAGGACGATGCGCTCGAGCTGCTGCTCGCGGCCGCGGCCCTCGGCGGCCACGTGCTGCTCGAAGGCCCGCCCGGCACCGCCAAGACGCTGCTGGCCCGCGCGTTCGCCGCGGCGCTGGACACGTCGTTTCGCCGCATCCAGTTCACCCCCGACATGCTGCCCTCCGACGTCACCGGCACGGTCGCGCTGCGCGACGGCGACCTGTCGTTCCGGCCGGGCCCGATCTTCGCGTCGGTCGTCTTGGCCGACGAGATCAACCGCACGCCACCCAAGACGCAGGCCGCGTTGTTGGAGGCCATGGAGGAACGGCAGGTGACCGTCGACGGCGAGCGCCACGCGCTCCCGGAGCCGTTCGTCGTCGTCGCCACCCAGAACCCGGTCGAGTACGAGGGGACCTATCCGCTGCCCGAGGCGCAGCTCGACCGCTTCCTGTTTCGCGCCGACATCGGCTATCCGAGCGAGGACGACGAGCGCGCGCTGCTGCGCCTCGCGCGCCGCGGTCTCGCGCCTGCCGCGCTGGACGACGTGCGGCCGGTCGCGAATGCTGAGGACCTGCGCGCGGCCCAGGCGGCGGTCGACGCGATCAGCGCGACCGACGAGGTCGAGGGCTTCGTCGTCGCGATCGCCCGTGCGACGCGCGCGCTGCCGGGCGTGACGCTCGGCGCCAGCCCGCGCGCTGCGGTCCACCTGCTTGCTGCTTCCCGCGCCGCGGCGCTGCTGGCGGGCCGCGACTACGTCACGCCCGACGACGTCGTCCGGATGGCCCGGCCGGTCCTCGGCCATCGCCTGATCCTCTCGCCCGAGGCCGAGCTCGATCGCTTCACCGCCGCCGACGCGGTCGCCGCTGCGCTGGCCGCCGTGCCGGTGCCACGGTGAGCGCTGTGCTGCGGTCACCACGCTGCGATGCCTCGGTCCGGAGCATCGGCCCGCGGTGACGCTGACCATCCGCACCGTCGTGGTCCTCGTCGCGGTCGCCGCGGCGGCGCTGGTCGTCCCCGGCACGGTCGTGGGCATCGCGGTCGCGGTGCTCGCGGGGCTCGTGATCGCCGACGCCCTGCTGGCCCGCAGCGCGCCGCGTGTCACCCGCACACTCCCCGCCGTCCTCGCGCGCGGCGTCGGCGTGCCGCTGGCGATCACGGTCCAGAGCACGGGCGGCGGCGCCGTCCGGGTGCGTCAGCCGCTCGTGCCGGACCTCGCGCTCGACGCCCGCGAGGGCGACGGTGGTCTGACCGCGACGCTCACGCCGCGCCGGCGCGGGCGCCATGTCCTGCCGGCGGTCGCGCTGCGCGCTCGCGGTCCGCTCGGCCTCGGCGCCTGGCAGCACCGGGCGGCGGGCGAGCAGGAGGTCACGGTCTTTCCGGACCTGCCGTCGGCACGACGGCTCGCGCTCGCCGTCCGCGACGGCCGCTTCCGCGACCCCGGCGTGCGCACGCGCGGGCCGGTCGGCCTGGGCACCGAGTTCGAGCGCGTGCGCGACTACCTGCCCGACGACGACATCCGCCAAGTCAACTGGCGCGCGACCGCACGTGCCGGCCGGCCGATGAGCAACCAGCACCGCGTCGAGCAGGACCAGGAGATCATGGTGGTGTTGGACGTCGGCCGGCTGATGGCGGCGCCGCTGGGCGACCGCACGCGCTGCGACGAGGCGCTCGACGCGGCGACCGCGCTGGCCCTCGTCGCCGACGAGCTCGGCGACCGCTGCGGCGCGCTGGCCTTCGATGACGAGATCCGCCGCCGCGTGCGCCCCGGCCGGGCGAGCGGCACCGACGTCATCCGCGCCACCTTCGACCTCGAGCCGTCCGAGCGTGACAGCGACTACGAGCTGGCGTTCCGGACGGTCGGCGGCGGCAAGCGCGCGCTCGTCGTCGTTCTCACCGATCTGCTCGACGAGGCGGCCGCCCGCGCGCTCGTCGACGCGGTCCCGGTGCTCACCCGCCGCCACGCCGTCCTCGTCGCCTCGGCGCGCGACCCCGACATCGAAAGCCTCGTCGACGGCGAGGACGCCGACCTCGCCGCCGCGGCCACCGACCTCCTCGCCGCCCGCTCTCGCGCAGCCGCCGCCGTCCGCGGCGCCGGCGCCCAGGTCCTCGAGGCGACACCCGGAACGTTGAACGCCGCCTGCGTCCGCGCCTACTTGTACGCCAAGTCCCGCCGCCGGCTCTAGCGCCACATTAAGCCCCCACGAAGGGGTCTGACCCCTCAACAAAGTTGATGCTGCAAATCGCACCAATCCGATTGTTGAGCGCAGATGTAGGGTCTGACCCCTAGGTGCGGCGGCCGCGCACTGCGATCAGCGACCAGAACGCCAAGCCGAGGGCGAGGCCGACGATGTAGGGCCCCGCGCCGCCCCAGCCCGCCGGCGACACATAGCCCTCAACAAGTCCT
Organism: Baekduia sp.; assembly: GCF_035996765.1. Taxonomy (NCBI): domain Bacteria; kingdom Bacillati; phylum Actinomycetota; class Thermoleophilia; order Solirubrobacterales; family Baekduiaceae; genus Baekduia; species Baekduia sp. The sequence continues at coordinate 59,621 of NZ_DASYJG010000019.1, read as the reverse complement.
GCCACCACGAGCCAGGGCGCCGTGCCGAGCACGACCGCCATCGCCGGACGGGCCTGGACCGCCAGCGCGGCGGGGCGGGTCAGGGGACCGGGGGAGACGAGCGCCCAGCCCATCTGCAGGCCGGCTGCTGCGGCGACCACGATGCACGACAGCTCCAGCACGCCGTGGGCGACGACAAGGCGGAGGACTTGATCGAGGTTGCCGTGCGCGGCCGCGACCCCGAGCACGGCGCCGAAGATCAGGCCGTTGTACACCAACAAGAACGCGCCGCCGACCGCGAACAGCAGCCCGGCGGCGAAGGACAGGAACGTCACATGGATGTTGTTGGTGAATATCTGGCTGGAGAACGCGGCCGACTGCGAGGAGGTCAGGCCGCGGTCGCCGCGCGGCGGGTCGGCGCCGTCGATGAACACGCCGGGCACCAGTCCTGCCGCGCCGTCCGGATCGAGGATGCCCCAGATCAGCGCGAACGCGGTGGCGCCGATGAACAGCGTCGCTGCGACCCCTCGCGCCAGCCGGCGCTCTCGCACCAGCCGCCAGTAACCGCGCGAGATGAACGCCAGCGGCGACGGCCGCCCACCGACGTCGGCGTACACGGTCGCTCGCGCCCGGACGACCAGCGCCTCCAACCGTCCGGTGAGCGGGTCGCCCGGAAAGAGCCGGCGCGCCAGTGCGAGGTCCGCCGCAGCCGCCCGGTAGAGGCCGCCGAGCTCCAGGACGCCGGCCGCGCCGAGCCGCTCAGGCTTCCCGCGCGCCTTCCCGAGCGCGGCCTCCAGCGCCTGCCAACTACTCGACCGCTCACGCTCGAAGCGGTCGAGCGTCATGACCGGTCGTCCTGGTGGGTACCGTGCCGCACGAGATGGAGGACTATCAGGACCGCCTGCGCATTGCCACGCCCGAAGGAGTCACGGTCGACCTGATCCTCGCCGGCCTCGGCTCGCGCTTCATCGCGGCGCTCATCGACCTCACGCTCAAGGGCCTGCTGATCCTCGGTGCGTTCATCGCCGCGGTGCAGATCGGCGACATCGGCCTCGCGCTCTTCTCGGTCATCAGTTTCGCGATCTACTTCGGCTACGACGTCGCCTTCGAAGTTCTCGCCAACGGCCAGACCCCGGGCAAGCGCTGGACGGGTCTGCGGGTGCTGCGCGATGACGGTCGCCCCGTCGACCTGCTCTCCAGTTCGATCCGCAACGTCGTGCGTCTCGTCGATGGATTGCCGCTGAGCTACTTCCCGGCGATGGTCTCGATTCTCCTGACCAAGCGCAACCAGCGCATCGGTGACCTCGCCGCCTCCACGATCGTCGTCCGCGAGCCGCGCAAGCGCGAGGCCGCCGACGCCGGCTTCAGCGCCTACGTTCCACGCGCGTCGCAGTCGACATCGGCCGCGGCACCGAGCTTCGGCGGCTTCGGTCTTCCGCCAGGCATCGAGGCGCTCACGCCGGTCGGCCGCGCCGCACGCAACGCCGCTGGCGGCGAGATCCTCGACGTCAGCGCCCTCAGCACCGACGACCTCACCGCCGTCCGCAGCTTCCTGGACCGCCGCTACGACCTCCCACCAGCCATCCGCACCGACCTCGCCCACCGCATCGCCACCGCCCTCGCCCCCCGCGTCGGCGGCGCGACCGCAGGACTCAAGGACGAGGACCTCATCGAGCAGGTCTCGGCGGCGAAGTCCCGCGTTGGTGGGGCCTAAGGCTCTAGCACGCTCGGCGGGGATTCGATGGTGGCGACGAAGTCCGTAGGAGTCATGCAGCGGATTGCGAGGCCGGCGTCGAGCAGGTCGCGATCGAGCGAGACGATGGCATCAGCATTGCTGCTGTGCGCGAGCGCAACAAGGTAATCGTCTTGGCTGTCGCGGGTAAGGGCTGGCGGCGCTGGCGGATCGTCATGGATCTCGCTGAGCGCGACAACGCCGCCCACGAAGATTGCGGCTCGGTCGTTTGCCGACCGCGCAGCGAACTTCGGTCGATCGAGAACCTGGGTCAGTTCCTCGATCAACTGCGGTGAGGCGACGATCGTGAAGCGCCGTTCGCGCGCGGCCCGCAGCAGCCGCGCTGGCGCGGCATCGTCGCGCCCGATGAACGCTGAGACAAAGACGCTCGTGTCAATGACCGCGTGTGTCACGCGGCGTTGCCACGCGATGCGCGGTGTGCGCGCACCTCGCTGACGGCCAGCGCATCGGCTTCGTCAGCCGTGAGGCCAGGGACCGACGAAGCCTCAAGTGCCGCGAAGGCGAGCCATTCAGCCACGGCATCGGCGATGAGCTTGCTGTCGCTCACATCGGTCGTCGACGCTTGAGCTCGTGCACGAAGCACGAGCTCTTCGTCGAGCTCGATCTGCACGCGGTTGGCGGCCATAGCTCAAGAGGGTAGGAGTTCGCGAGACCGAGGTCCAGTTCTCCGCGACCACCGTCCGCGCGGAGGCGAAGCTCCGCGCGGACGGGATCAACAACGCGGCGCCGGACGCGTGGTCGGCGCTTAGGTTGCGCGTGCTGCGTTGGCGTAGATGTCGAAGAGGCGGTCCAGTGCTTGGGCCGACAGGCGGTCGACGGTGATCTCGGCGAGGAGGTCGGGATCGATCGGCTTGTCGACGGGCAGGCCGTCGAGACGGTCGTTATTGCACCGCGCCAGGTCGTAGCGGCGGTGGCGCAACTGCTCAATCAGGTCGTCGGTGAGCGGGACCTCGAACTCCTCGGCGTCGGTGCCGGGGCCGTTGGGGTCCCAGTCGACGGCGGTGATCAGCGCGGTCGCGGCACTGAAGCGCATCGCCAGCACGTATTGGGCCTCAGGCCCATAGAGGAGAAAATCCTCAAACAACTCATGGCCGAGATCCATCACCTTCTTGGCTTCAAGCCGAAGAACATCGGCGGTCTCGCGATCAACGACGAGCATGCGAGCGTGGGTACGCTGCGAGGTACTCATGGGAGATGCAGTCTCCTTGGGTCATGCCCCCGGGCCGCGCTAACGGTCGCGGGGGTCTTGATTTGGATGTAGCAAAGCCTAATCGGCGGGTCGGATGGAATTGACCGATCGCGCAGAATCGTTGCAATAGTCGAGAGTCACGGTTCGGCAAGCGACAACACCAACAACGCTCGGGTGCCGACGTTTTGGCGCTCAGCGCGACCGGTGTCGTGGAACGCAACGTGGTCTGTCGTCCGCTTCGGCCTCGGGGAGGGTGGGCCTGTTGGGCGCGGTCTGCTCGCGTCCAACAGGCCCACGTCGGGTCTGCGGCGTCGAGAAGGGGTCGTGGGCCTGTCAGGCGCGATGAGCTCGCGTTCATCGGGCCCACCTCCACGCTCGAGCCTCCGGGCAGACGATCCGGGTCGTCTGGCGTCCCCATGCGGGACACCAGACGACCTCGCCCCTCCGGACGTGAGTGATCGCCGGCCCGCGCCCGCCGGGCGCGGGCGTCTCGTAACACTCCCGTCGCAGTTTCGTGGCGATCGTCACGGATCGCCGCCCAACCAGCCACACACCGAACCCCCCACCCACCGCAACGCGGCGCCCGACCGCTTACGGCCGTTAACGAACCACCGCCCACGCCGAGCCCAAAGCTCGACGCAGGCGGCAGAAAAACCAACCGCGGTAACTTGCTCGCTAGCCGTCCAGCGTCTTGAACAAGTCGGTGTGGTCGTTGGTCCCCAACACCGCCAACGACCCCGGCCCACGCGCCCAGACCGGCACGACCGAACCGGTGTGCTGCTGGCTCGGCGGGGCCGCCACCGGCGCCGCGCCCGCGCCGCCGTACCCGGCGGTGCCGTACGTCAGCGACAGCGTGGAGCCGTCCTTGGTCGTCAGGTTGGTCGAGTAGCCGGTCGGCAGGCCCGAGCCGCTGGCGTCCTCGCCCACGATCTGGCTGGTGTGCGCGTGGTCGGCGGTGACGACCACGAGCGTGTCGGGGTGGCTCTTCTGGTAGTCGAGCGCGACGCCGATGGCGGTGTCGAAGGCGACCGTCTCACCGATCTGGCCGCAAGCGTTGGTGGCGTGATCCTGCTTGTCGATCGACGCACCCTCGATCTGCAGGAAGAAGCCCCGGTTGTTGTTGTCGTCGAGCAACTTGATGGCCTTGGACGTCATGTCCGCCAGGCTCGGCTCGTTGGCGGGACGCTGGTTCTCGACGCACGGGGCCGGGTCGTTGCCCTTGCCCGTCGCTGCGGCCGGGCCGCTCCATTCCAGCGACATGTTGCCGGTGGTGAACAGGCCCAGGACCGGCTTGGGATCACGATCACGATCGCGATCGAAGAACGGCCGCGGACCCTTGTTCGTGATCGCCGCCAGGCCGGCGGCGTCAGTCACGTACTGGTAGCGCTGGCGCTGGGCGGAATCCACGACCGTCTTGCCGGCGTCCGGGCCGTCCGGGATCGTGGCGGTGAAGCGGTTGCGCCCGCCGCCCAGGAGCACGTCGACCTTGTGGTCGACCTCCTGCTCGGCGATCGAGCCCAACCCGCCAGCGCCCTTGCGCTCGCTCGCGCAGCTGCCCATGTCGGCCGGACCCTGGCATCCACGCAGGGAGATGTGCGAGGCCAGGACGGCCGGCGTCGCGTCGGTGATCTCGGCGGTGGAGACGTCGCCGACGCGCGCGCCGCGGCGCTGCCAGCGCTCCAGCACGGTCTGGAGGTTGGCGCCGGGCACGTTGATCGCGCTGCTCGGGCCCTGGGAGATCCGCTCGTCGAGCGTCTTGGTGCCGGTCGCCCACATCGTGCCGGTGGAGGCCGAGTCCGGGTCGTAGTCGGGGAGATAAGGGGCCGCCGCGGCCGGCTTGACCGACCACGTGGTGTCGAAGCCGGTCAGCGGCATGCGGTCGACGTTGAGCGGGTTGTTGACGCCCTGGTAGTAGCGGGCGGCGGTGATCTCCTGGGTGCCCATGCCGTCGCCGAGCAGGAAGATCACGTTCTTGGGATGGGTATCGGTCAGCGCGCGGGCGACGACGCGCTCCTTCTCGTTGGGAGCGAACGCGCCGATCGCGAGCGCGGTGCCGACCCCGGTTGCGGCAAGCGCCACGGAGGCGGCGAGGACGATGGTGATGCGCTTGGGCATCATGATGGTGGACAACCCCTTCGGTGGTGTGCGAGAGCACCGCCAAGTTATGTCCGGGTTCCGGAGCAGCTTGTGAAGAGGCGACCACCAATCGGTGAACGCCTGGCAACCCGGTGTTACCTACGTGTTGCCGCGCACCGTCCCGTCGCCCTCGGCCGCCTGGCGCTCGGCTTCGGCCCGGCCCGGATGACTCTTGGGCAGGTCCTCGGGGATGATCTCGTCGTGGGCCTCAGGGGTGTCGCCGAGCGGCGCGCCGTCGTCAGGCGTCGCCGGGCCGAGCGGCTCGTCGGTGTCGGGCGGCGGGGAGTTCTCGCCGCCGACCTCGCTGCCCTGCTCGCGGTCTTCTGGATCGTCGGTCATCTCATCGCGGTACCCGTGCTGCACGGCGTTGACGCACCGATCGACGCTGCTAGGATCTAAGTCGAGACGACTGAGATTTACCGTCACGCCAGGAGACGCACGAACCTTGAACGCCGACCGCTTCACCATCAAGTCCCAGGAGGCCATCCAAGCCGCCATCGCGCTGGCCGCCGCGCGCAAGCACGCGCAGGCGACGCCCGAGCACCTGCTCGCGATCCTGCTCGGTCAGGACGACTCCGTGGTCCCCGGCGTCCTGCGCAAGCTCGGCGTCGCCGGGCCCGCCCTTCGCGTCGAGGTCGACGAGACCCTCGACGCCCTTCCCACGCTCGCCAACCCCGAGGAGCCGACCTCCGCGCCCGAGCTGCTCGGCGTCGTCCGCGCGGCCGAGGTCGAGATGCGCGAGCTCGGCGACGAGTACATCTCCACCGAGCACCTGCTGCTCAGCCTCGCCGGCTTCGGCGGCCGCGCGGGCGACCTGCTGCGCGGCGCCGGCGCCACCAAGGAGCAGCTGGCCAAGGCGATCGCTGAGGTCCGCGGTGCGCACAAGGTCACCGACCAGTCGCCCGAGGACAAGCTGCAGGCCTTGGAGAAGTTCGGCGTCGACCTCACCGAGCTTGCCGCGACCGGCAAGCTCGACCCGGTCATCGGCCGCGACGAGGAGATCCGCCGCGTCATCCAGGTGCTCTCCCGGCGCACGAAGAACAACCCCGTCCTCATCGGCGAGCCCGGCGTCGGCAAGACCGCGATCGTCGAGGGCCTCGCCCAGCGCATCGTCTCCGGTGACATTCCCGAGTCTCTCCGCGACCGTCGGGTGATCTCACTCGACATCGGCGCGCTGCTGGCCGGCTCGAAGTACCGCGGTGAGTTCGAGGAGCGCCTGAAGGCCGTCCTGGCCGAGATCAAGGAGGCCGGCGGCAACGTCGTCCTGTTCATGGACGAGCTGCACACGATCGTCGGCGCGGGCGCCGCGGAGGGCGCGGTCGACGCCGCCAACCTGCTCAAGCCGATGCTCGCCCGCGGCGAGCTGCGCGCCGTCGGCGCGACGACGCTGGACGAGTACCGCAAGCACATCGAGAAGGACGCCGCGCTGGAGCGACGCTTCCAGCCCGTGCTTGTCGGCGAGCCGTCCGTCGAGGACACGATCGCGATCCTGCGCGGCCTCAAGGAGCGCTATGAGCTGCACCACAAGGTCGACATCCAGGACGCCGCGCTGATCGCCGCCGCGACGCTGAGCGACCGCTACATCGCCGACCGCTTCCTGCCCGACAAGGCCATTGACTTGATCGACGAGGCCGCCTCCGGCCTGCGCATCGAGATCGACTCCAAGCCGGTCGAGATCGACGAGGTCGACCGCCGCATCCTGCAGCTGGAGATCGAGCGCACGTCGCTGGCCAAGGAGGACGACGACGCGTCGCGCACGCGGCTCGACACGCTGGACCGCGAGCTCGCAGACCTCAAGGAGCAGTCGGCCGCGATGACCGCCGAGTGGCAGGCCGAGAAGGACGCGATCGGCGGCGTGCAGGAGGTGCGCGAGCAGCTCGAGCAGGCCAAGATCGCGCTGGAGCGCGCCGAGCGCGAGGCCAACCTCGAAGAGGCCGCGCGCCTACGCCATGGCGTCATCCCCGAGCTCGAGCAGCAGGCCGCCGAGCGCGAGGAGCGCACCGACGGCAACGCGGGCTTCCTGCGCGAGGTCGTCAACGCTGAGGACATCGCCGAGGTCGTCGCGCGCTGGACCAAGATCCCCGTGTCGCGGCTGCTGGAGGGTGAGGTCGAGAAGCTCATCCACATGGAGGAGCGCCTGCACCAGCGCGTCATCGGCCAGGACGAGGCGGTCGCCGCGGTCTCCAACGCCCTGCGCCGCTCACGCGCCGGGCTGCAGGATCCGGACCGCCCGATCGGCAGTTTCCTGTTCCTCGGCCCGACCGGTGTCGGCAAGACCGAGCTGGCGCGCGCGCTGGCCGAGTTCATGTTCGACAGCGGCGACGCGATGGTCCGCATCGACATGTCGGAGTACATGGAGAAGCACGCCGTCTCGCGGCTGGTCGGCGCGCCTCCCGGCTATGTCGGCTACGAGGAGGGCGGCCAGCTCACCGAGGCCGTGCGCCGCCGCCCCTACACGGTGGTGTTGCTCGACGAGATCGAGAAGGCCCACCCCGACGTCTTCAATGTGTTGTTGCAGGTGATGGACGACGGGCGCCTGACCGACGGCCAGGGCCGCACGGTCGACTTCAAGAACACCGTGTTGATCATGACCTCCAACATCCCCGGAGGTAGGGCCGGCGCCGAGGCGCACTTCAAGCCGGAGTTCATCAATCGGCTGGACGACATCGTGGAGTTCCACGCGCTGGACCGCGAGCACCTCAGCAAGGTCGTCGACCTGCAGGTCGAGCGGGTGCTCACGCGCGTGCGCGACCGTGCCATCGACGTCACGCTCACCGATGCGGCCCGCACGCTGCTGGGCGACATCGGCTACGACCCCACCTACGGCGCGCGGCCGCTCAAGCGTGTCATCCAGAAGCGCCTGGTCGACCAGCTGGCGCTCGGGATCCTCGAGGGCCGCTTCCGCGAGGGCGACGAGGTGGCCGTCGACGCGGCCGACGGGGAGTTGACGTTCACGAAGGTCGAGGCGGGCGTCGCGCCGGACACGGAGCCCGCCGCGGCCTAGGTCCGGCCTAGGAGCGGATCCGCTGCGGGCAGGGCGCGCTCTTGCTCGGCTTGGGCGCGCCCGGAGGCTGGAGGCACACGCCGACCGAGTAGAACAGGAACTTGCTGCCCGTCACGCCCTTGGTGAAGGACTTGGTCGTGTCGAACTGCAGCTGCCACTTGCCGAGCTTGGGCGCCGTGAACGGGAACAGGCGGCGCTTGGCGGTCTGGGCGATCCGGCCGCACTGGCCGGTGGCCTTGCCCAGCCGGATGGTCTGCTTGAGCTTGCCGCCCGGCGCGATGTAGTGCACGTAGACGTCGGGGTTGTGCATGGCCAGGCCGAAGCCGGCGACCGAGAAGCGCACACGCAGCTTCTTCGGATCCCCCGACGAGGGCGTGAAGTTCGCCTTCAGACGCGTGACCGTGAACATCGAGCCGGCGGTCAGCGCGTCGGAGGCGACCTGCACGGTGAACGTGCGCTCCAGCTCGTCGTCGGCCAGCACCGGCGGGGCGAAGGCGCCCTGCATCGCGCCGCCCGCGTCCATCGTTCCCAGGCCGCCGGTCAGCGCCGTGCCGTCGAGCAGCACGGAGTACGGCCGGCCAGGGGTGTAGCCGTTGCCCGACACCGTGACGTTGGTCTTGTCGGTCTGCAGATAACAGGTGCGATCGGTCTGCACGGTGGCGCCGTGAGCGGCGGCGGGGACGAGCAGAAGGGCGAGTGCTGGAGCGGTGAGAAGGCGGCGCATGGACGGGTCCGGAGGCTAGCGGTCAAGGGGTCGTGCTCCGCGGAACACGCGGATCGGGTAGAAGGAGCGCATGCCGACGTACATCATGCTTTCGACCCTGACGCCCGAAGGCGTCCAGACGGTCAAGAACAACCCGCAGCGGATCCGCGAGGTGAACTCCGAGGTCGAGCAGCTCGGAGCCACCGTCAAGGCCCAGTGGTCGGTGCTCGGACGCTTCGACTTCGTCAGCATCGTCGAGGCCCCCGACGAGTCGACGATGGCGCGCGTGTCGCTGGAGCTCGGCTCCCGCGGAACCGGGCGCTTTGAGACGCTGAGCGCGATTCCGATTGACGATTTCATCGCGTCTTTGTGACGTGGACGAACATCGGAGCGGTCTCTTGCACTCTCTGAAGCGGAGATGTGAGGACGGGAGCGAAGCGGTCTCGTGAAGGTCCTTGTGGTTGGGAGTGGCGGTCGTGAACACGCGATCGTCAACGCGCTCGCGCGCTCGCCGCAGCGGCCGGAGATCCTGGCCGCCCCCGGCAACCCGGGGATCGCCGCGCTCGCCCGCTGCGTGCCGGTCGGCGTCGATGACCTCGACGGTCTCGTCGCGCTCGCGCGCGAGGAGCAGGTGGGCCTCGTGGTGATCGGCCCCGAGGCGCCGCTGGTCGCGGGCCTCGCCGATCGCCTCGCCGAGGCGGGCATCGCCCACTTCGGCCCCACGGCGGCTGCCGCCCAGCTGGAGGGCTCCAAGGCCTTTGCCAAGGAGATCATGGCCAGCGCCGGCGTGCCGACCGCGCAGTGGGCGGAGGTCGAGACGGTCGACGCGGGGATGGAAGCCATCGACGGCCGCTATCCCACCGTCATCAAGTTCGACGGGCTGGCCGCCGGCAAGGGCGTCGTCGTGGCGCCCGACGAGCCGACCGCCCGCGCCGCGCTGGTCGAGATGCTCGAGGAGCGTCGCTTCGGCGCCGGCACCGTCGTCGTTGAAGAGTTCCTCGACGGCGAGGAGCTCTCGCTCTTTGCCATCTGCGACGGCGAGCGGGCCGTGCCGATGGTCCCCGCCCAGGACTACAAGCGCATCTTCGACGGCGACGAAGGTCCCAACACCGGCGGCATGGGCGCCTACAGCCCGGTCCCCGGCGCGCCAGACTCCGACGCGGTCGTCGCGGCGATCCACCAGCCGGTCGTCGACTTGCTGCGCGAGCGGGGCACGCCCTTTCACGGCGTCCTCTACGCCGGTCTGATGCTCACCGACGAGGGCCCGCAGGTCATCGAGTTCAACGTGCGCTTCGGTGATCCCGAGACCCAAGTCGTCCTCCCGCGCCTGCGCAGCGACCTGCTGGAGACGCTCTTTGCCGCCACCCGCCCCGGCGGCTTGGCGGCCACCACGATGGAATTCGATGACAATTGGGCCGTGACGGTCGTCCTCGCCAGCGGTGGCTATCCGGCCTCCTCGTCCTCCGGTGACGTCATCTCCGGCCTTGACAGCGCGGCCGCCACGGGCGCCGAGGTCATCCACGCGGGCACCGCGCGCGCCGACGACGGGGCGATCGTCACCGCCGGCGGCCGCGTCCTCAACGTGACCGCGCTGGGTGCCGACCCCGCGGCCGCCCGCGATCGTGCCTATGCTGCCGCGGACCTGATCCAGTTCGACCGGCGGCAGCTGCGGCGCGACATCGCCCAGCGGGCCGTGGAGCGCGTAAGCACATGACCGAGCAGCCCCAGCCCACAACGACCACCGAGCCCGCGACGCTCACGCAGCTTGAGGCCACCGAGCCCGACACGCCGCTCGTCGGGATCATCATGGGGTCACAGTCCGACATGGACACCATGGCGGGCGCGTCGAAGGTCCTGGAGGCCGCCGGCGTCCTTTCCGAGACCCGTGTCATGTCCGCGCACCGCGACCCCGAGACGGTCGCTGACTACTGCAAGAACGCGCGGATGCGGGGGTTGAAGGTCATCATCGCCGGCGCCGGCCTCAGCGCTGCGCTGCCCGGCGTCGCCGCCGCGCACACCGACCTGCCGGTCATCGGCGTGCCGCTCTCCAGCCGGTTGTCCGCCGCCGGCGGCCTCGACGCGCTGCTGTCGGTCGTTCAGATGCCTCCGGGTGTTCCCGTCGCGGCCGTCGGCCTCGACAACGCCAAGAACGCCGGCCACCTCGCGCTGCGGATCCTGCGCGCCTAGAAACGGACCCATCCGCCGAGCGCGGGTAGCGCTCCATAGACTCGACCGCGTGATCGAGCGCTACACCCGTCCCGAGATCGGGGCCGTCTGGACCGACGAGGCCAAGCTGGAGAGCTGGCGCGAGGTGGAGGTCGCCTGCGCGCTGGAGACCGACGGCCCGACGCCCGCAGACCTGGAGGCGATCGCCTTGGCGACCTTCACGGTCGAGGCGGTCCAGGAGCGCGAGAAGATCACCGACCACGACGTCGCCGCGTTCGTCGACGTGCTGAGCGCCAGCGCGGGCGAAGCGGGTCGTTGGATCCACTATGGGTTGACCTCGTCCGATGTCCTGGACACCGCGCTCGGCGTCCAGCTGCGCAAGGCGGGGGACATCTTGCTGGTGGGCGCGCGCGAGTACCGCGATGCGTTGATCGAGCAGGCGCGCGCGCAGGTCGACACGGTCTGCGTCGGGCGTACCCACGGCGTGCACGCCGAGCCGACGACGTTCGGCATCAAGCTCGCGGGCTTCGCGTTCGAGGCCGACCGCAACCTCAAGCGGCTGGAGCGCGCGGTCGACCAGGTCGCCGTCGGCGCGGTCTCCGGCGCGGTCGGGACCTACAGCGCGACCTCGCCGGACTTCGAGCGCCGCGTGCTCACGCGCCTGGGCCTGGAGGCCGAGCCGGTCTCCACCCAGGTCGTCGCGCGCGATCGCCACGCTGAGCTGCTGCAGGCGATCGCGCTGGCCGGCGCCGGGCTCGAGCGCTTCGCCACGGAGTTCCGCCATCTGCAGCGCACGGAGGTCCGCGAGGTCGAGGAGCCGTTTCGCGCCGGCGCCCAGAAGGGCTCGAGCGCGATGCCGCACAAGCGCAACCCGATCGTGTCGGAGCGCATCACCGGCTTGGCGCGCGTGCTGCGCGGCTACGCACAAGTTGGGGTAGAAGACGTGGCGCTCTGGCACGAGCGCGACATCTCGCACTCCGGCGCCGAGCGTGTCGTCCTGCCCGACGCGACGATCGCCCTGGACTACATGCAGGCGCTCGCCACGCGGCTGGCGCGCGGCATGGTCGTCCACGCCGACCGCATGCGCGAGAACATCGACCTCACCTACGGCGCGCTGTTCTCCCAGCGGGTGCTTTTGGCGCTCGTCGCCGGCGGCCTTCAGCGCGACGACGCCTACCGCATCGCCCAGCGCACGGCGCAGCAGGCGTGGGACACGCGCACGCCGCTGCGCTCACTGCTCGAGGCCGAGCCCGGCCTTGGACTCGACCTCGACACCATCTTCGACTTGGGGCACTACACCAAGCACGCCCAGGAGATTGTGGGCCGCCTCGACACGCTCGTGGCTTAGCTGCGGCCCGGATCGTCGTGGCTGGCGGTGGCGGCCAAGCGCCGGCGGGCGGCCGCCCGTCAAGCCGGTCGGTGCCGCCAGGCGCGTCGAGGCGGCCCGCAGCTAAGCCACGACCAGCGCCTCCACGCCCTCGGCCGCCGCGGCGCTCGCGTCGGCCTCGCGGGAGCGCAGCAGGACCGTTACCACGCCGGCGCCCAGGGCGAGCAGTCCGGCCCCGACGGCGAACGCCGTCGTGTAGCCGTGCACCAGCGCGTCGGCTCCCGTCCCGCCGGCGCCGTCGGTCGCCGAGTTGGCCACCGTCGTCAGGATCGCCAGGCCGAGCGCGCCGCCGATCTGCTGGGAGGTGTTGAACAGCCCGGACGCGAGCCCCTGGTCGTCGGGCGCGACGCCGCCCGTCGCGATCAGCGTTAGCGGCACGAACGCGTTGCCGATGCCCAGTGCGAGCAGGACCACGCCGGGCAGGAAGCCGCCGACGTAGGAGCTGTCGGGCGTCAGCATCGTCATCCACAGCAGGCCGAGCGTGCCGATGCCGAGGCCGCCCGCGAGGACCGCCTTGACGCCAAAGCGGGCCAGCAGCCGCTGCGAGAGCACCGACCCGGTGATGATCCCGACCGTCATCGGCAGGAACGCCAGGCCGGTCTCCAGCGCGTTGTCGCCCTTGATCTGCTGGAAGTACAGCGAGCCGAAGTAGAAGAGCGCGTACATGCCGCCCATCAGCAGCACCGTCGCCGCGTTGGCGATGGCCAGCGTCCGGACCCGGAAGATCGAGAGCCGGACCAACGGCGCTGCGCGCCGCGTCTGGACGATCCCGAAGGCGCCGAGCAGCGCGACCGCGCCCAGGCCGAGGCCGAGCGTCCGCCCGCTGGTCCAGCCGAACTGCTGGGCCTTGACGATGGTGTAGGTCAACAGCACGGTGCCGGCGGTGACGAGCGTGGCGCCGGCCAGGTCGAAGCCGCCCGCGCGGTCACCGGCACGCGACTCCGGGACGACGCGCAGCGCGAGCGCCAGCGTTGCCAGGCCGACGGGCAAGTTGATGAGGAAGACCCACTGCCAGGAGAGCGCATCGACGAGGAAGCCGCCGAGCAGGAGGCCGACCGCTCCGCCGCCGCCGGAGATCGCGGCGAACGCACCCAGCGCCTTGGTGCGGTCGGGCCCTTCGGGGACGGTCGTGGTGATGATGCTCAGCGCGGCGGGGGAGACGAGCGCCGCGCCGAGGCCCTGCAGCGCGCGGGCGCCGACGAGCATGCCGGGCGAGGTCGCCACCGCATCGAGCAGCGAGGCCAGGGTGAACACGGAGATGCCGGCGACGAAGAGCCTGCGGCGGCCGAGTAGATCACCGGCGCGGCCGCCGAGCAGCAGGAAGCCGCCGAAGACCAGCATGTAGGCGTTGACAACCCACTGCAGGTCGGAGGGGGAGAAGTGCAGGTCGGACTGGATGGCGGGCAGCGCGACGTTGGTGATCGTCGCGTCCAACACCACCATGAACTGCGCGAGGCAGACGACGACCACGACGAGGAGCCAGTGGCGGGTGGGTGCTTCTTGGGCGGGAGATGAGGAAGACATAGGGAGGAGGAGAGGGGTCGAGGAGCAAGTGGACCGTGCGGTCCGGATGACCGTAACACAAACGGACCGTCTGGTCCATATTTTCGGACCGAGTGGTCCGTTTGGGTATTCGGAAGTGGTACCGTCTGGTGCATGACGGTCTCGGATGCCCTCCCTCTGCGCGCCGACGCGCGGCGCAACCTTGAGCGCATCCTCGTGGCCGCCCGCGAGGCGTTCGCTCAGCGCGGGCTTGACGTCGGGGTCGAGGAGATCGCCCGCCGTGCGGGCGTCGGCAAGGCCACGTTCTTCCGGCGCTTCCCGACCAAGGACGCGCTGGTGCTCGCAGTGCTGGAGGGCTTCGTCGAAGAGATCGAGGCCGCAGCCGACGAGGCCGCCAAGGCTGCCGACCCGCTCGACGGCTTACGCGAGTTTCTCCTGCATCACATGACGCTGCAGGCCAACAACACGGCCTTCTTTGACGCGGTCTCGGCGCGCTTCACGGGCGAGAACCCGCCGGTCGAGGTGACCGACCGCATGCTCGCGGCGATCGCGCGCGTGCTCGAGCCGGCGCTCGCCGCGGGCGTCCTGCGCGACGGCGTGGAGCCCGGGGACCTCTCGACCGTGGCCAAGATGCTCGGCGCCGCGATCCGGCCGATGCCGGGCGTGTTGCTCCCCGAAGCCGCCTGGCCGCGCTACCTCGAGGTCGTTCTCTGCGGCCTGCGCGCCGGGCAGGACCCGCTGCCGGGTGTCGCGGCAGACCCGTGCACGATGGTGCGCGAAGTCTCCGCAAAGTCGGCCTGAAGCGTCACGCGCGGGCGCCGCGCCCTTCGATACCTTCAGGGCGTGACCAGCCCCGCCGCCGACCTCGACCTGCCGCTCGTCGCCAGCGGCAAGGTCCGTGAGATCTACGACCTGGGCGACCGCCTGCTGTTGGTCGCCTCTGACCGCATCTCCACGTACGACGTGGTGCACCCGAACGGGATCCCGGACAAGGGCAGCGTCCTGACCGGCATCTCCGCCTTCTGGTTCAACAAGACGGGGCACATCGTGTCCAACCACTACATCTCGTCGACCGAGGGCGTTCCGGACTCGGTGCGCGGCCGCGCCATGGCTGTCACCAAGCTCAAGATGCTGCCGGTCGAGTGCGTCGTGCGCGGCTACATCACCGGCTCGGGCTGGAAGGACTACCAGGCCACGGGCAAGGTCTCGGGCATCGAGCTGCCGCCCGGGCTGCGCGAGTCCCAGAAGCTGCCGATGCCGATCTTCACGCCGTCGACCAAGGCCGACGAAGGCCATGACGAGGCCATCGACTTCGAGCAGGCCGCCGAGATCCTCGGCGACCGTGAGCTCGCCGGCCGGCTGCGCGACGTCTCGATCGCGCTGTACTCCTTTGCGTCGGACCTCGCCGCCGAGCGGGGCGTGATCCTGGCCGACACGAAGTTCGAGTTCGGCCTCGATCCCGACGGTCAACTGATCCTCGGCGACGAGGCGCTGACGCCGGACTCCTCGCGCTACTGGCCGGCCGAGGGCTACGAGCCCGGCCACGGCCAGCCGAGCTTCGACAAGCAGTACGTGCGCGACTGGGCGTCGTCGACCGGCTGGGACAAGGCGCCGCCGGCGCCGGAGGTGCCTGAGGACGTCGTCGCCGGAACGCGCGCGAAGTACGTCGAGGCCTATGAGTTGATCACGGGCGAGTCGTTCGACGCCTGGGTCGCGAGGACCGCCGCATGAGGGCGCGGGTGCTGATCCGGCCCAAGGCCGGCATCCTCGACCCGCAGGGCGTGGCCGTCGAGCGCGCGCTGCCGGCGCTCGGCTTCGGCGGCGTGGCCAACGTGCACGTCGGCCGGCTCGTGGAGCTCGATGTGGAGGACGAGGCGCAGCTGGATGACATGTGTCGCAAGCTGCTGGCCAATCCGCTGATCGAGGACTACGAGATTCAGGCCGTGTCGTGAAGCTGGGCGTCATCACCTTCCCGGGCACCTGCGACGACGCCGACGCGCGGCTCGCGGTGTCAAAGGTCGCCGAGCCCGTCGCGCTCTGGCACGGCGACAGCGACCTGCACGGCGTCGACGGCGTCGTCGTCCCCGGCGGCTTCTCCTACGGCGACTACCTGCGAGCCGGCGCTATCGCGCGCTTCTCGCCGGTGATGGAGTCGGTCATCGCCTTCGCCAACGCGGGCGGCCCGGTGCTCGGCATCTGCAACGGCTTTCAGATCCTCTGCGAAGCGGGCCTGCTCCCGGGCGCGCTGCTGCCCAACAAGGACCTCCGCTTCGTCTGCCGCCAGGTCGACGTCGAAGTCCAGACCGTCGGCACGCCGTTCACCTCGACGTGTGAGCTCGGGCAGCGCCTGTCGATCCCGGCCAAGCACATGACCGGCTGCTTCTTCGGCGAGGTGCCCGACGAGCAGGTCGTGCTGCGGTACGCCGAGGGCCACAACTTCAACGGCTCCCAGGATGACATCGCGGGTGTGGTCAACGCCCAAGGCAATGTCATGGGGTTGATGCCGCATCCCGAGCACGCGGTCGACGTCCTGATCGGCGGCTCGGCTGACGGGCTCAAGCTCTTCGAGGGGATGGCCCGTGTCGCCGTCGCCTGAGGCTGCCGTGGTTCCCGGCATCGAGCGGGCCGTCGCGCTCGGGCTGACGCGCGACGAGTACGCCATGGTCATCGAGGAGCTCGGCGGGCGCGAGCCCAACGAGGTCGAGCTCGCGATGTTCTCGCTGCTGTGGAGCGAGCACTGCGCCTACAAGCACTCCAAGAAGCTGCTGCGCACGCTGCCGACCGAAGGTCCCGCGGTCGTCATGGGCCCGGGAGAGAACGCCGGTGCCGTGGACGTCGGCAACGGCTGGGCGGTCGCCTTCAAGGTCGAGTCCCACAACCACCCGAGCGCCGTTGAGCCCTTCCAGGGCGCGGCGACCGGCGTCGGCGGGATCCTGCGCGACATCTTCGCGCTCGGCGCGCGGCCGATCGCGATCCTCGACTCGCTGCGCTTCGGCGAGCCGGACTCGGAGCGCTCGCGCTACCTGCTCGACCGTGCCGTGGCCGGCATCGGCCACTACGGCAACTCGATCGGCGTGCCGACCGTCGGCGGCGAGGTCGTCTTCGAGGCGCCGTACGAGACCAACTGCCTGGTCAACGCGATGGCCATCGGGCTGGCGCGGACCGATGACATGATCCGCAGCGCCGCGGCCGGCGTTGGCAACGTCCTGGTGTTGTTCGGTGCGTCCACGGGGCGCGACGGCATCGGCGGCGCGTCGGTGCTCGCCTCGGCCGAGCTCGATGCCGAGGACGAGACCAAGCGGCCCTCGGTGCAGGTCGGCGACCCGTTCGAGGAGTCCAAGCTGCTGGAGTGCTCGCTGGAGCTGCTGGCCTCCGGGTTGTTGGTGGCCTTGCAGGATCTCGGCGCGGCGGGGCTGACGTCCGCGGCTTCCGAGATGGCGGCCAAGGGCGAGGTCGGCCTCGACCTCGACGTCGCGAAGGTCCCGCTGCGCGAGGCCGACATGGAGCCGTTCGAGATCATGGTGTCGGAGTCGCAGGAGCGGATGCTCTGCGTCTGCGAGCCCGGCAAGGTCGATGCGGTGCTGGCGTTGTGTGAGAAGTGGGAGGTCAACGGCACCGCGATCGGCACCGTGACCGAGGGCAACCGCTTCCGGATCCTGCGCGGTGACGAGGTCGTCGGCGACATGCCGGTCACCGGCCTGGTCGACGACGCGCCGCTCTACGACCTGGCGCCGGAGAAGCCGGCCACGGGGCTGTACCCCGCCCCGCCCGCGCAGCTCGGTCTCGAGGTCGACGTCCGCGAGGCGCTGCTCGCGCTGCTGGCCTCGCCGAACCTCGCGTCGCGGCGACCCCTGTTCGAGCAGTACGACGCGATCGTGCAGTCGCGCACGGTGCGCCGGCCCGAGGAGGCCGACGCCGCCGTCCTGCACCTCTATGACATGGGCGAGGGCGCGCCGTCGATCGCGACCTCCATCGACGGCAACGGCCGCCGGGTCGCTGCCGACCCCTATTGGGGCACGGTCGGCAACGTCCTGGAGTGCGCGGCGAACCTCGCGTGCGTCGGCGCCCGGCCGCTCGGCACGACCAACAACCTCAACTTCGGCAATCCCGAGAAGCCCCACATCGCCTGGCAGCTGACCGAGGCCGTCCGCGGCCTCGGCGACGCGTGCCGCGCGCTGGAGGCGCCGATCGTCGGCGGCAACGTGTCGCTCTACAACGAGGGCGCCGACGGCCCGATCTACCCGACGCCCGTCGTCGGCATGGTCGGCGTGCTGCCCGACGCGACGCGCGCCGGCCGTCTCGGCTTCGCTCAGGCCGGCGACGCGATCGCGCTCGCCGGCTGGAACGCCGACCCGTCGCTGGCTGCGAGCGAGCTGGCCAAGCTGCGCGGCGAGGCGCTGCCCGACGGGCTGGCGGAGATCGACATCGCCCACGTCGCCGCGACGCTGGACGCGATCCGCGAGGCCGTCCGCGCCGGCGAGCTCTCCAGCGCGCACGACATCGCCGAGGGCGGCTTCCTCGTCGCGGTGGCCGAGTCGGCGCTGGCCGGCGGCCTCGGCGCGTCGCTGGATCTCGGCGACGCCGAGGACGTCTGGACCACGCTCTTCGGCGAGCGCTCCGGCGGCTTCGTCGTCTCCGGCCCGCGCGAGGTGCTGGAGCGCCTCGGCGAGCAGATCCCGGTCGACATCTTCGGGACGGTCGGCGGCGAGCACCTGGAGATCGCGATCTCCTCGCTCGGCGAGCGCTGGTCGCTCGCGGAGCTGCGCGACGCCAACGGCGCGCTCGCGCCGCTCTTTCCGTAGGACTGGCCGCAATCTCCGTCGAACCGACGTTCAGAGGACGCCGGACGCGTTGCTACCCTCCGCCGTGCCGCCGCGTCCTCTCGACCTCGCACCTGTCGACGAGGCGGTCCTCATGACCGAGCAGAACATCCCTCTCGACGAGCGCGATGGACCGCGCGACGAGTGCGGCGTCTTCGGGATCTACGCCCCCGAGCACGACGTCTCGCGCCTCGCGTACTTCGCCCTCTACGCCCTGCAGCACCGCGGTCAGGAGTCGGCGGGCATCGCCGCGGCCGACCGTGGTGGCTACATCATCACGCAGCGCGCGCTGGGCCTGGTCAACCAGGTCTTCAAGGAGCACGACCTCCGTGCCCTCGCGGGCGACCTGGCCATCGGCCACGTCCGCTACTCGACCACCGGTTCCAACGAGTGGGAGAACTCCCAGCCGGTCCACCGCAGCGCGGGGACCAACGGCAACGTCGAGCTGGCGCTCGCGCACAACGGCAACCTCATCAACGCCGTCGAGCTCCACGCCGAGTTGCGCGCCAAGGGCGTGCAGTTCACCTCGACGTCGGACTCCGAGATCATCGCCGCGCTGATCTCCACGCATCCGGCCGAGAAGCTCGAGGATGCCGTCGCCGCCGTGCTGCCGCGCCTGAAGGGCGCGTTCTCGACGGTCGTCATGACCAAGGACAAGGTCGTCGCCTTCCGCGATCCGGCCGGCCTGCGCCCGCTCGCGCTCGGCCAGCTCGGCGACCGCTACGCCGTCGCCTCGGAGTCGTGCGCGTTCGACATCATCGGCGCCAAGCTGCTGCGCGACGTGCTGCCGGGCGAGGTCGTGACGCTGTCGGAGAAGGGCATCGGGACGCAGCAGGTCGTCTCCGGCGAGCGCCAGGCGTTCTGCGTGTTCGAGTACATCTACTTCGCGCGGCCCGACTCGCAGATGAACGGCATGCGGTTGCAGGTCGCCCGCGGGCGGATGGGGGAGATCCTGGCGCGCGAGGCGCCGGCGCCGTCGGCCGACCTCGTCATCGCGGTGCCGGACTCGGGCGGGCCCGCCGCCCGCGGGTTCGCGCGCGCCGCCGGCCTGCCGCAGGACGACGGGCTGATCAAGAACCGCTACGTCGCGCGCACGTTCATCCAGCCGGGGCAGGAGCTGCGCAAGCACGGCCTGCGGATGAAGTTCAACCCGCTGCCCGAGGTCGTGGGCGGCAAGCGGCTTGTCGTCGTCGACGACTCGATCGTGCGCGGCAACACCACGCGCCAGATCGTGCAGATGCTCCGTGACGCGGGCGCGCTGGAGGTCCACATGCGGATCTCGGCGCCGCCGATCAAGCACCCGTGCTTCTACGGCATCGACATGAGCAAGCGCGAGGAGATGATCGCGCACGAGCGGACGCCGGAGCAGATCGCGGCCGAGCTCGGCGTCGACTCGCTGGCCTACCTCTCGCTGGAGGGCGTCTACGAGGCGGTCAACGGCGACCGCGGCGACCACTGCGACGCCTGCTTCTCGGGCGAGTACCCGCTGCCGGACACCGAGGCCGGGCAGGCCAAGGACGCGTTCGAGCTGCCGCTGTTGACCACGCCGGCCTGAGCCGCCCCGGCGAGCGGTGGCTGGAATCGTGGGGTAGGTGTCCTTGCCGCCATCGCGGTGAGGCGCGACGATGGGCGCATGCGCACCGTCGTCATGGCCTTGGAGTCCACGCAGTCGCTCGACGTGCACGGGCCGGTCGAGGTGTTCCAGGCCGCGTCGCGGATCGCGGCGCAGCGTGGTCTCGCTGTCGGGTATGAGGTCGAGATCGTCACGCCGGGTGGTGGTGGCGTCGCGTTCTCCAACGGGCTGACGCTGGGCGCGGGCGAGCTGCCGTCGCCGCGCGGTGAGTTTCACACCATCTTGGTTGCAGGCGGCGCGGCCGCGCGCCACGCGGGCGCCGACGATCCCGCGATCGTCTGGCTGCGCGCCGCGGCGCCGCGTGCGCAGCGGGTGACGTCGGTCTGCACCGGAGCGTTCGCGCTGGCGACGGCGGGCCTGTTGGACGGTCGCCGTGCGACGACGCACTGGGCCTACTGCCGCGCGCTGGCACGCACCCACCCGGCGGTCTCCGTCGACCCCGAGCCGATCTACGTCCGCGACGGCGACGTCTGGACCTCGGCGGGCGTGACCGCCGGGATGGACCTCGCGCTGGCGCTCGTCGAGGAGGATCTCGGTAGCGCGATCGCGCTGGAGGCGGCGCGCTGGCTCGTGCTCTTCCTCAAGCGCCCGGGCGGACAGGCGCAGTTCAGCGCCGGGCTGGCGATGCAGGTGGCGAGCGCGGCGCGCGAGCCGCTGCGCGACCTCCAGGCGTGGATGGCCGATCATCTCGACGCCGACCTGTCGGTCGGCGCGCTGGCTGCGCGGGCGTGCCTGTCGGAGCGGCACTTCACGCGCGCGTGGCGCGCGGAGACGGGTCTGACGCCGGCGGCCTACGTCGAGGCGCTGCGCGTCGAGCGCGCTCGGACGCTGCTGGAGGATGGCGCCGCGGTCGACGTCGCGGCACGCGCCGCCGGCTTCGCCAGTGCCGAGGTCCTGCGCCGCGTCTTTCATCGCAGGCTCGGCGTCGGGCCGGCCGCCTACCGCGACCGCTTCAAGTCGGCCGTGGCCTAGTCCATCAACAACATCGGAGCGCTCTTCACCATGCCCTTGGACATCGTCATCCCCATCTACGACGACTTCACCGCGCTCGATGCGGTGGGCCCGTACGAGGTGCTGTCGCGGATCGGAGGCCGCGTGCGCTTCATCGGCCGTGAGGCCGGGCCTGTGCGCACCGACAACGGGATGCTGACCGTGCTGGCCGAGGCCTCGTTCGCCGAGGCGCCTGCGCCGGACATCGTCGTCGTGCCGGGTGGCGTGGGCACGCGCGCGCTGACCACCGACGCGGCGTGGCTGGACTGGCTGCGCGCGGTCCACGCGACGTCGCAGTGGACGACGTCGGTCTGCACCGGCTCGCTGCTGCTCGGCGCGGCGGGGATTCTCGAGGGCCTGCGCGCGACGTCGCACTGGCTGGAGCTGGAGACGCTGCGCCAGTACGGCGCCGAGCCGACGGGCGAGCGCGTCGTCGAGCAGGGCAAGGTCATGACCGCGGCGGGCGTGTCGGCGGGGATCGACATGGCGCTGACGCTGACGGCGCGGATCGCGGGCGACGATGTCGCCAAGGCGATCCAGCTCGCCATCGAGTACGACCCGCAGCCGCCGTTTGACACCGGCTCGGTGGAGAAGTCCGACCCGGTGATCGTCGAGGCGATCCGCGCGCGGGTGGCCGCGCGCGAGGCGGCGTCGCGAGAGCGCGCCGGCGTGTAACCGAAGTGCGGAGGTTCCGTGCCGTGCGTGCGGTGCGGCACGGGGGCCTCCGGGGGCGTCGCTAAGGTCAGGCGCGCCTTGATGGATCTCCACGACGCCCTCCACGAGCACTTCGGTTTTGACCGCTTCCGCCCCGGTCAGGAGGACGCGGTGGCCGCGGCCGTGGCCGGTCACGACGTGCTCGTCGTCATGCCTACGGGCGCGGGCAAGTCGCTCTGCTACCAGCTGCCCGCGCTGGTGCGCGAGGACCTGGCGATCGTCGTCTCGCCGCTGGTGTCGCTGATGCAGGATCAGGTGGAGGCGCTGGAGCGGCGGGCTCCTGGGGCTGCTGCCGTCATCAACTCCCAGCAGGACGCGTCGACCAATGCCGAGGTGCTTGCCCGCGCGCGGGCCGGCTCGCTGAAGCTCTTGTACGTCGCACCGGAGCGGTTCTCCTCGCCGGGGTTCCTGGAGGCGATCCGCGAGGTGCCGATCGGCCTGTTCGTCGTCGACGAGGCGCACTGCGTCTCGCAGTGGGGCCACGACTTCCGCCCTGACTACTTCCGGCTGGCCGACGCCGCGCGGTGGCTGGGTGCCAAGGCGCTGATTGCCTCGACGGCGACCGCGACGCCGCAGGTCGCGCGCGACATCGTGGCGCGCCTCGGGCTCAAGGAGCCGGCGCTGGTCACGACGGGCTTTGACCGTCCCAACCTGAGCTTCGCCGTCGTGCCGTGTGCGACGACGGCCGACAAGCACGCGCGGATCGCCGCGGCGCTGGGCGAGGAGGGCGCGCGGCCGGCGATCGTCTACGCGGGCACGCGCAAGTCGTGTGAGTCGCTGGCCGAGCGGTTGGGTGTCGAGTTGGGCATCGAGGTGCTGGCCTACCATGCGGGGCTGGGGCGGGCGGAGCGCACGGGGGCGCAGCGGCGCTTCATGGCCGGCGAGGTCGAGGTCGTCGTCGCGACCAACGCCTTTGGCATGGGCGTCGACAAGGCCGATGTGCGGACGGTCGCGCACGAGGTCGTGCCGCCGTCGATCGAGGCCTACTACCAAGAGGCTGGTCGCGCGGGGCGCGACGGCGCTCCGGCGCGCGCGCTGCTGTTCGCCGAGAAGCGCGACAAGTCGCTGCACGTCTTCTTCATCCAGCGCGCCGAGGTCTCCGACGCGCTGCTCGAGCAGGTCGCGCAGCGGCTGCTGGCGGCGGCGGTGGACAACCGCTTCGACGTCGCGGTGAACTACCTCGACGAGGAGGCCGAGCGCGTGCGCGCGATCGTCGGCCACCTCGCGCGGGCTGGCGTGATCCAGCCGGCGCCGTCGCCGATGGACCGCGTACGCGGCCGCGTCGTCGGGGTCTTTGACGGCGCCGCACGCGCGTGGGCGCGCACGTCGGCGGCCGAGGGGCAGCGAGCGCGCTGGAAGCAGTACCGCGCCGCGTGGGCGTTCGTCGAGGAGGGTGGCTGCCGGCGGGCGACCATCTTGAAGCACTTCGGCGACCCGGCGGCACCGGCGCCGGAGGGCGCGTGCTGCGACGTGTGCGATCCGTCGCTGGTGCCGGCGTCGCCGTCGCGCGCGATCGCCTCCGGTCGCGCCGGCAGTTCCGCGGTGGCGGGCACGGCCAAGCACGAGTCGATCGACGACGCGATCATCGCCGTCGTCCGCGTGGCGCGCCCGTCGATCGGCCGCACGCGCGTCGGCGAGGTGCTGCGCGGCGGGCAGGCCAAGGCGCTGATCCGCAACTCGTGGGACGGGCTACCGGAGTACGGCACCTACGCGCATCTGTCGGCCAAGGCCGTGCTGGACCGGATCGACGCGCTGGTCGACGGTGGGCTGCTGGAGAAGACCGAGGGGCCGCGGCCGGTGTTGCGGGCCACCGCAGCAGCTCCGCCGGCGTCTGCGCCGGCGGGTCAGGGCGCACTCGCCATCGAGGCCGCCTGACGTGGGCGGTCAGCTGCGGGTCGGCGTCCTGGCCTCGGGCAGCGGGACCAACCTCCAGGCGCTGCTGGACGGGGTCCACGGCTTTGAGGCCAAGATCGTCGCGGTCGCCTCCGACAAGGTCGACGCGGTCGCGCTGGAGCGGGCACGCGGCGCCGGCGTGCCGACCTCCGCCTTTCCACGCGACGCGTTCCCGGATCGCGTGACGCGTGACGCCGCGATCGGCGACTGGCTCGAGGCCCAAGGCGTACAACTTGTTGTGCTGGCCGGTTACATGGCGATCCTCGACGCGAGCTTCATCGGTCGCTTCCGCGACCGCATCATCAACGTCCACCCGTCGCTGCTGCCCGCCTTTCCCGGCATCAACGCCGTGGGGCAGGCGCTCGACTACGGCGTGAAGCTCTTCGGCGTCACCGTCCACTTCGTCGACGAGGGCGTCGACACGGGCGCGATCATCCTCCAGCGCGCGATCGATCTCCCGGGTGCGACGGACGCGGCGAGCGTCCTCGACGCTCTACGCCCGGTCGAGCACGCGCTGCTCCCCGACGCCGTGCGCCTCATCGCCGCCGGCGCCATCCACCGCGACCCGGCCCACCCGCGCCGGGTCGTCATCGACGGCCCGTAGCGAGGCACCCGCGGGCGCCCGCGTTGTCCTGGTCGTTTGAGCGCCGGCGTGATTGGCGCTCAGCTCGCACGCAGGCTGGAGGCGCGCGGCGCGGTCTGTCGGCACCGAGGAGAGCGAGCGGGACGTGCAGCTCGCAGCGCTAGCGGTCGTCCGCCGGCGCCTGGGCGAGCGATTCGACCCCGAATGGATGTCATTCGTACGAAAGTGCTCCCGGCGAGCACCTTCATACGAACGACACCGAACCCGCGTATATGGCGGGTTCGATGTCGTCGAGTGCGCCGCGAAGTGGGTGGGCCCGTTCACGGTCGTATAGCGGCCGTCAACAGGCCCGCCCTCCCTGGCCGCGAGCGGACGACGAGCCAGCGCACCGAACCACACTCCCCGCTCGCTCTCCTCGCCGCCAACGGACCACACCGCGCCGCACGACCAACATTGCGCGCTGCACGCCAGAGACGCACGCGGCGGCGCAAACCCGACCCCGACCGCTTCACCTGGCGCGCGAGCGCTACCGCGCGACAGGTGAAGCGGCCGGAGTCGGGCGCGTGAGCAACGCCATCGCGGGCGACTCGCCCTGCGTCCCCGAGCCACTGCGGCGAGGCGCTCCGTGAAGCTCAGTCGTCCCCGCCGTCGGCGTCGCCGGGCGTCGGGGACGGCGTGTCGTCGTCGACCGCGCCCTCGGGATCCTCGCCCTGGCCCGCGGTGCCCCTCGTGTCCTCCCACTCGCCCGCAACATCCGGATCGAGATCCTCGCGGCGCACCTCAGCGGCCTTCTCCGCATCGGCGATGTGGTCGTCGAGCTTGCCGAGGCGGTGCTCCAGCTCGTCGGCTTCGCGTTCAAGGCTCGTCGCGGGGTCACGCTCGATCATGAGACCCGACCTTCCCGCAACACGCGAATCCCACACGCGCGCGCGACCGCTCTCGCCCGCGTCAGCCAATACCATCGGCCCCATGGCCTCCGAGACCTCGCCCGAGGCGCCGACCGCGCCCGGAACCGTGCGCATCCAGCGCGCCCTGCTGTCGGTCTCCGACAAGCGCGGCATCGTCGACTTCGCGCGCGGGCTCGCCGAGCTGGGGGTCGAGATCGTCTCGACCGGCGGCACCGCCGCGGCACTCACCGAGGCGGGGCTCGAGGTCCGTCCCATCGACGACTTCACCGGCTTCCCGGAGATCATGGACGGCCGCGTCAAGACGCTGCACCCCAAGCTCTACGCCGGCCTGCTCGCCGTCCGCGACAACGACGAGCACCTCGCCCAAGCCGACGCCAACGACATCGAGTTCGTCGACCTGGTCTGCGTCAACCTCTACCCGTTCGAGCGCACCGCGGCCAAGCGCGGCGTTGGTGAGGCCGAGGTCATCGAGAACATCGACATCGGTGGCCCGACGATGCTCCGCGCGGCAGCCAAGAACCACGCCTACGCCGCGGTCGTCGTCAAGCCTGAGTCCTATGACGCGATCATCGAGGAGCTGCGCGACGCCGGCGGCACGCTCTCGATGCCGACACGCGAGTCGCTTGCCGCCGAGGCCTTCGCCTACACCGCGCGCTACGACACCGCAATCGCTCGCTGGTTCGCCGAGAAGAGCGAGGACTTCGCGCCGCTGGTCATCCGCGCCTTCGAGAAGGTCGTCGACCTCCCCTACGGCGAGAACCCACATCAGCGCGCGGCCTTCTACTCGCAGGTCGGCACCCGCATGAACGTGCTGTCGCAGGTCAAGCAGCACCACGGCAAGCAGATCTCCTACAACAACATCCTGGACCTCGACTCGGCGCGCTCCATGGTGCGCGAGTTCGAGGTTCCGGCGTGCGTGATCGTCAAGCACAACAACCCGTGCGGCGCCGCGCTCGGCGCGACCGCGCAGCAGGCCTACGAGCAGGCCTTCGCGTGCGATCCGATGAGCGCCTACGGCGGCGTCATCGCGCTCAACCGCAAGGTCGACAAGGCCACGGCCGAGCAGCTCCACCAGCAGTTCATCGAGGTGCTGATCGCGCCCGAATACGACGACGATGCGCTCGCGGTCCTGACCCAGAAGCAGAACATCCGGATCCTCGAGGACCAGGAGCGTCGCCTGCCCGCGCTCGGCGAGCCCGAGATCCGCCAGGTCACCGGCGGCCTGCTGATCCAGGACCGCGACAGCAGCCGCGACGAGCGCGACGACATGGAGGTCGTGACCGACCGGCGTCCCACCGAGGAGGAGTGGGCCGACCTGCTCTTCTCATGGCGCATCGCGCGCCACGTGAAGTCCAACGCGATCGTGCTCTCCCGCGGCCTCGCCACGCTCGGCGTCGGGGCCGGCCAGATGAGCCGCATCGACTCCGTCCGCCTCTCGGTCGAGAAGTCCCAGGCCGACTCGCTCCAGGGCGCCGCGCTGGCCTCCGACGCGTTCTTCCCCTTCGCCGACGGCCCCGAGCTGGCGGTCCAGGCGGGCATCACCGCGATCATCCAGCCCGGCGGCTCGGTGCGCGACGACGAGGTCGTCGCGGCGGCCGAGCAGGCCGGCGTCACGATGGTCTTCACCAAGCGCCGCCACTTCCGCCACTAGGTGAAAAGCGGCACGAGCAGGGCCTTCTCTTTCCGTCCGGCGCGTCGCGCAATCTTCGCCGCCGCGTGAGCGCCACGAAGACCACTGCCCGACACGGATTGCGGGCGTGGCAGGTCTCCGCGCTCGAGGCGATGCGCACGTGGGATTCAGGCCCCTTCCTGATCTCCGCCGCCCCGGGCGCGGGAAAGACCCGCCCATCCATCGAGATCGCCAACCGCCTGCTCAAGGCGAAGGTCATCGACCGCGTGGCCGTCGTCTGCCCGACGACGCCGCTGACGCGCCAGTGGTCGATCGCGGCCGGCAAGCTCGGTCTCAACCTCGTCCCCGACGCCGCCGAGCTCGTGCCGCCGCGCGACTTCCACGGCGTCGCCGTCACCTACGCCAAGATCGCCTCGGTCTGCACCCAGTGGGGCGCGCAGTGCACGGGCCGCACGCTCGTGATCGCCGACGAGGCCCACCACCTCGGCGAGGAGCTGGCCTGGGGCGAGGGCTTCGCGCTGGCCTTCCGCAACGCGGCGCGCTGGCTGCTGCTCTCCGGCACGCCGTTTCGCTCCGACACCACGCCGATCCCGGGCGTCCGCTACGACGCCGACGGCGTTGCGGTCGCCGACGTCGCCTACACCTACGCCGACGCGGTTCGCGAGGGCATCTGCCGCCCGGTCACCTTCATCCCGTACGATGGGACGCTGCAGTGGCGCTCGGGCGACGACGTCATCGAGGCCGGGTTCGACACCGTCTTGACCACGCGCGAGGCGTCGCGCCGCTACCGCACCGCGATTAGCGCCGAGCTGACCGACGGCCTGCCGCGGATCCTCGCCGCCGCCCACGCCAAGCTGCACGAAGCACGCGCCGCCGGGCACAAGGACGCCGGCGGCCTGGTCGTCGCCGCCGACTCCGACCACGCGCGCAAGATCGCCAAGCTGCTCAAGGACGTCAGCGGCAAGAGCCCGCTTGTCGTCCTGCACACCGAGGCTGGCGCGCACAAGAAGCTCGCGGCGTTCACCGACTCGCGCGAGGAGTGGCTGGTCGCGGTCAACATGGTGTCCGAGGGCGTCGACATCCCGCGGCTGCGCGTCGGCGTCTACGCCAGCGCGGCCAAGACGCCGCTGATCTTCCGCCAGGTCGTCGGGCGCTTCGTGCGGACGATCGCGGGACGTCCGGCCGAGATGTCCTGGCTCTACCTGCCGGGTGACCCGGTGCTGCGCCGCCACGCCACCGACGTCGAGGGCGAGCTGCGCCACGTCCTGCGCCGGCGTGAGACCGACGAGGAGCTCTTCGATGAGCGTCCCGAGCGGGCCGAGAGCGAGAAGTCCGAGGCGGCGGAGTTCGTCGCGCTGTCGGCCGACGTCGCCCTGACGTCGCAGATGTCGCTCTTCGGCGGCGGTCCGGCCGTTGTCGCGGCCGCCTCGCCGATCCTGCCGTCGTTCACCGCGGCGGCACCGCCCGAAGAGGACGAGGAGCCCGTCGCCGCCTCGCGCCTCTCGGCCTTCGAGCGCCGCAACATCCTGCGCGACAAGCGCCATCGCCTGGTCGGCGACCTCGGCCGCCGCGATCGCCGTCCGCATGCCGAGATCAACGCCTGGCTCAACCAGGCGGTCGGCGTCACGCGCGTGGAGGACGCCACGCTCGACCAGCTCGAGCGCTCGATCGGGCTGTTGCTGGACGCGTTGGCCGGCAAGGTCGCTTCGAGGCGCTAGTACGCTGCGGCGGTGCCCGCCGCCGCTCGCAAGCCTTCCCCTGACGAGCTGCGCGCCCGCGCGGAGGAGCTGCGCCGGCTGCACGTCGACCCGGCGATCCTCGTGCTCGTCAACGTCTGGGACGCGGCCAGCGCTCGCACGGTCGCCTCGGTCCCCGGCTGCCGGGCGATCGCGACGGCGTCGTGGGCGATCGCGGCCGCGCACGGTCTTGCCGATGGCGAGGCGATCGGCCGCGAGGGGATGCTGGCGGCCGTCGGCTGCGTCGCGAGCGCCGTCGAGCTGCCGGTCACCGCCGATCTCGAGGGCGGCTACGGCGAGACGCCGGGCGACGTCGGCGAGACGATCGCGCGCGCCATTGATGCCGGTGCGGTCGGCTGCAACCTCGAAGACGGCGTGCGCGCCGGCGAGCTGCTGCGTGACGCCGAGGATGCCGCGGCGCGCGTTGCCGCAGCCCGCGAGCGCGCCGACGCCGAGGGCGTCCCGATCGTCATCAACGCGCGCACCGACGTCTACCTGCGCGGCGCCGACGACCCCGAGGCAGCGATCCTGCGCGGACAGGCCTACGCGCGTGCGGGTGCCGACTGCATCTTCGTGCCGGGCGTCACCGATCGCGCGACGATCAAGGCGCTGGTCGACGGCATCGACGCCCCGGTCAGCGTGCTGGCACGTCCGGGCGCGCCGTCGGTCTCTGAGCTGCAGGAGCTCGGCATCGCGCGCGTGTCGTTCGGGCCGGGCCCGATGGGCGTGGCGCTGGCCGCGCTGGCACGGACGGCATCAGACCTCTTGGGCGGCGGCATCGCGGCCGACGAGCTGTCCTACCGCCCGCCGGCCGTTTGACGCAGGGATCTCACTCACAAGGAGCTCCCGCCTCGGTCCGGCGAGGCGCCTGGCGACGCCCCGCCGGTGAGGGGGGAGGAACTGCACTTGCTCTCGTTGCGGAGGGGTGAAGAAGCGCCGGCCGGTCCAAGGAACCGTCGCCTCCGGTGTCCGCTGAACGCATGATGCGCCCGGAACCCCAAGCGCAGCTGAGCGCGGTCTAACGATTCGGTAAGGACTGCGGGACCTGCCGAGATGCCAATGCCCCCGGTGGGGCTCGAACCCACAACCTCAACGCTTAAAAGGCGCGCGCTCTACCAATTGAGCTACGAGGGCCCAACCAGCCTAGACTCAAAGGCCCCGCCCCCATGGTGTAGCGGTTAGCACACGAGCCTTTCACGCTCGAAGCAGGGGTTCGATTCCCCTTGGGGGTATGACGTCGTCGGGTGAGCGGCGGCCCGCCAACTGTAGCTGCATAGTTCTTGAGTGATGAGTAGCTCTATGCACGTTATTCCCGCTCGAACTTCCGTCTAGCGGCTCTTAGACGCCGCCGTACGTGGCACAGTTCGCAGGACCACGCGGGCTGCTGTTGCCCGCGGTGATCCCCATCGGTTGAGCTTCGTCTATGCCGCAACGTCTGCGGCGCCGTCCATCGGCCTCGATGGTCGTCGCCCTTCTCGCTCTCTTCATCGCCCTCGACGGCCCCGCGACAGCGGCACGGCTGGTCAACGGATCGGCGATCAAGCGCAACTCGATCACCAACCGGCAGGTACGCAACGGGACGCTCGGGACGCAGGACCTGTCCAAGCGGGCGATCAAGTCCCTGAAGGCAACGCCGACGAAGACGGTCGGCAGCGCGCAGCTGCGCAGCGGCGCGGTGACCAACGGCGCGATCGGGCCCAAGGCTGTTGACGCGTCGAAGCTCGCCGACGGGTCGGTGGGCAACACGCAGTTGGCCGCAAAGGCCGTGGATGCGGGCAAGCTGGCTGATGGTGCGGTCGGCGCCGGGCAGCTCGCCACGGACGCGGTGACGTCTTCGAAGGTCGCCGACGGCTCGATCGGCGCGGCGGCGATCGCCGACGGCGGGCTGCAGACGCGCGACCTCGGTGACTTCAGCGGGTCCGTCCTGGTCAACTTCGACCCGTTCCCGCCCAGCACCTGTCAGGTGGCGTTCGTTCCCGACCCGGTGCCGTCCGCGCCGGGGCAGAACAACATGATCGCCGACGACATCGTCTCGGTCTCGCCGGGCACGTCCGGCTGGCCGGACCCGATCATCGTCACCGCCAACCCGGGCGCCAACAACTCGCTGCGGATCGTGGCCTGTCGCATCGGCAAGGACAAGGACAAGATCGAGGGCGACCCCACCGACCTCATCGATCCGGGCCCCACGACCTTCCAGTACGTGGCCTTCGACACCTGATGCATAGGACCGCTTTCCGGGGCCGAGCGGCGGTTTCTCCCAAAATGCGGTCTCTTCTCGAACCGGATCGCGGTGTGGCTCTTCAGCGCTCGGCTGGACGTGCCGATGAGACGCGCGTGGATGCCGCCTTTCGGTGGACGGGGAGGTCGGGACGGTGCTGATGCACCGTCAAACGCCGGTCGCCTTCGGCGTGCTGGCCGCGTGTGCGGTGATCGCCAGCGGGTCGATCCTGCTGCGCGAGCGGATCCTCTCGTTCTCGTCGTGGCCTGAGGGCGGCGGTGGTGCGGATGCACCCGAGATCGCGATCCCGGCCGCCGGTTCGCCTGCGCTTGACGGCGCGGCGCTGACGGCCGCGCGAGAGACCGTGGGGCCCGTCGTTCGGGTTGACGCGGCGCGGTCAGGGTTGCTCGGTGTGCGCGCGGGTGGCGGCTTCATGGTCTTGGCGCCTCGGCCAGCGGGTGCCGGCGGCTCCTCGCGCGTGGGCTCTGGCAACGGCGACGCTGGAAGCGGTGGCGCTCACGGCGGCCAGCAGTTCTCCAGCAACGGCCGCACCGGCAGCGGCCACCCGGATGTTGGTTCTGGCCCGGTCAGCGATCCGCTGTCGCTCTACGGCGCCGGCATCCCGGTGGCGGGCGATGCCGGCTCGGCGGGCTCGGGCGTCTCGCCGTCGGCTGTGGACCCTGTGCCGCTGGAACCGACCGCTGCCCTGCGCGTCGCTGCGCCGCAGGAGGCCGAGGATGCCCCGGAGGCCGACGTCGCGCCGGTGAGCTCTTCGGCCGACGACGCTCCGCCGCCGTCCGATCCGGGCGAGACGCCGGAACCCGCACCAGACCCGACCCCCACGCCGGCTCCCGAGCCCCCCGATCCGACACCGGCTCCCGAGCCCGCCGAGCCGACGCCCCCTGCCGATCCGGCGCCGCCGGTCGACGAAACGCCTGCACCGCCCGTCGAGGCTCCCGCGCCGGACCCAGCTCCGGAGGTCCCGCCCGCTCCGGCTGATCCGACACCGCCGGCCGATCCGGCACCCGTCACGGATCCCGCTCCGATTGCCCCCGAGGATCCGGCGCCGTCGGTCGCGGCAGACCCAGCGCCGGCGGCGCCGGCTGCCGAGTAAGTCCTAGAAGTCCTGCCGGAAGAAGCGCTGCTCGACGCTCTCGTCCTCGAGAGCGGTGGCGCTGTAGTGCTCGCGCAGGGTGTCGGCATCCTCGCCGTCGATGAGAACGGCGTCCGAGGACTCCGGGGCCGTGCGCACCTGATGGCGCGAGCAGGCGATCCGCAGGTAGCCGCTCCACCACTGCGCGCCGCGCAACGGCACCATGCGCGTCCTGGAGCCAAACGTGCCGCAATGAACCGTTCCCCACGCCTCGCCGTCAGGATCGATGTGGATCCCGTCAAGGCGCCCGACGAGCCCGAAGGTTCCGTCGAGCACGAACACATCCCGCTTGGCCTGGCGCTGGTCGAGCATCGTGGCTCTTTCTCTACCCCGGCCCTTAGCCCTTCACACGCCGAGTGAGCACTTCCGCGTAGCCTGTGCAACGCCCGGGCGGTTAGCTCAGTTGGTTAGAGCACTTGCCTTACAAGCAAGGGGCCCCCAGTTCGAGTCTGGGACCGCCCATCGTCGAAGCCCCCGAGTTCACCGGGGCTCGTCGCTCCGGCTGACCGTCCTCGTGGCAAGATCGCGGCATGGAACGTGTGCTTGGAATCGGCGGGTACTTCCTGCGGGCTGCCGACCCGGCGGCCTTGGGCGCGTGGTATCGCGATTGCCTGGGTCTGGACGCCGATGAGCACGGCCTGTGGCGCCAGGAAGCCGGACCGACGGTGTTCGCGACGTTCGAGTCCGAGACCGACTACTTCGGGTCCCGCACCCAGCAGGCCATGCTCAACTTCCGGGTCGGCGATCTGGGTGCGATGCTCGCGCAGCTGCGCGCCAAGGGAGCGGACGTGGCGGAGGAGACGCAGGACATGGAGGGCGTCGGTCGCTTCGGCTGGGTTACCGATCCGGAGGGCAATCGGATCGAGCTGTGGGAGCCCACGTGAAGTCATCGTTGTTCGTCGTCGGACGTTGACAGATTCTGATTACGGTCATGGGCTTGACACTCAGAGGTCTTAAAGTGTTTAGTGCCGATCGCGTCTGGTGTCGGACGTCCTCGGATGGGGGCCGAGGTTCCTCTGTGGGCGGGATGAACGGGGTTCGCGATGCGCGTTTCGTGGTCGTGGTCGGTCGTGCTGGTTGCGATGGCGGGCTGTGTGGCGGCGTTGTTGATTGCCTTGCTGGTGGGGCCGTCGTCGCAGGCCGAGTCGCCGGGTACCCCACCGTTTGCGGCGCCGTCGGGTGGGGTGGAGGTGGCGTCGTTGCGGACCGAGAACTCGCGGACCTACCGCGAGGACGACGGCAGCCTGGTCGCCCGGGTCTCGCAGGATCCGGTCAACTATCGCGATGCCGCGGGCGCTTGGCGGCCGATCGATACGTCGTTGCGGCCGGATGGCAGTGGTGGGTTGGAGACGACGGCCTCGGCAGCGGAGGTGTCGTTGCCCCAAAGCTTGGATGCTGCGGCGAGGGTCAGCGATGGGTCGCGGTGGGTGTCGTTTGCGCTGGCTGGGGCGGACGCGACGGAGGCGCCGACGGTCTCGGGCTCGACGGCGACCTATCCTGACACGCTGGACGGGGTGGATGCGGTGTATGACGCGCAGCCCGGGGGTGTCAAGGAGACGCTGACGTTGGCCGATGCTTCGGCGCCGTCGTCTTACCGCTTTGCGATTGATGCCAGCGCTGGCCTGACCCCGTCGTTGGGTGATGACGGTGCGGTCGTGTTTCGCGATGGTGACGGTCGGCCGCGGTTCTGGCTGCCGGCGCCGACGGTGCAGGACGCCGATGCGCCGGCGCCGACGAGCAGTCATGTCGCCTACCGTCTCTCCGATGACCATCAGACGTTGTCGGTGGTCGTCGATCCCGATTGGCTGGCAGGGGCGGCGTTTCCGGTCAAGGTCGATCCGACCGTCTACCTCGGGAGTCAGAGCTCGTGCACCCTGGCCAGCGGGAGCCTGGCCTCGACGGCTGATTGCGACGGTACGACCTTGAAGGTCGGCCATGACGCTTCGCATACCTATCGTGCGGCGGTGCGGTTTGCCGGGATTGATACGGCGGTGCCGCGGACGGCCTCGGTGATCGGCGCCGAGTTGCACATGTACCTTGAGTCGCAGACCACGAGCGGGGCGACGACGCCGGTCAACGTCGTCGGCCTGGCCACCCAGCTGGGGTCCGGGGCGACGTGGAACACCTATAACGGCATCAGCGCTTGGACGACGCCGGGTGGCGATATCGCCAGCGGTCCGACCGATGCGCTGCCGGCCAAGACGACGATGATTCCCGCCGCCGTGGATGGGTGGGTCAACTTCGATATCGCGCAGCTGGCCGAGAAGTGGGTCCGCGATCCAGCTACGGCCAACAAGGGCCTGCTGGTCAAGGCGGTCGATGAGACGGCCAACAACGTCCTGAGCTATGACGGCACGACCTGGGATCATGGCAATCCGACGCTGTCGATCAACTACGAGCTGCATCCGGGTTCAGAGCGCGACCAGCGCTATGAGGGTGTCGCGATTGATGATCGCAGCGGCCTGTCGGTCAATACGGTCTCGGGTAACGTCGCGGTGACCAGCACCGATATCAGTCTGCCCGGAGTCGCCGGACTCGATCTGACGGTGGGGCGGTCATTTAACGGTCAGAACCTCGGCAACGGCAGCGGTCTGTTTGGCAGTGCGTGGAGTGATTCGATCAACGGTGCCGGCTATGAGAACGATCGGGTTTGGTATGACGATGCGCGCGTCATTCATGCCAACGGCGGGGCGATCTATCGCTTTGATCGCAACTTCGCTGGCGACGACGCGACCTACGAGGCCTACGTCACCCCGCCGGGCATCGACGCCGACTTCAAAGTCGTGAAGGCCACGGGGATCGGCACGCTGACCTTCCGCAAGACCGGGCTGCAGTGGGTCTATGCCAACACCTTTGACAGCTATCACAACACGCTGAGCCAGATCAAAGATCGCCACGGCAACCACATCGACATCACGCCGAAGTCCGGGACGCCGAACAAGATCGACTACATCACCGATACCTACGGGCGCCGGTTGAGCTTTAGCTATGGCTCGAACGCGGAGCTGACCCGGATCACCGACGCCTCCGGCCGTCACTGGGACTACAGCACCGATCACACCACCAGCCCGACCCACAACGTCCTCACCGGATTTACCAACCCCGATCTGAAGACCACCAGCTATCACTACGACACGGGGGCGTTGCCGGGCACGTGGGACAAGCTGGACAAGATCACCGATGCCCGCGGCCACGACATCACCCTGGCCTACAGCGGCAGCACCGGCGACTACAGCCAGGTCACCTCGGTCACCCGCCCGGTCGACGCGACCAGCGCCCACAACATCGTCTGGCAGTTCAACTACAAGCCGGGCGCCGGGGTCGGGCATACGTGTACCAGCGCCGATGCGATCGGGCGGACGCTGGAGACCGATCCGCTGTCGGGGGTGACGACGTACTGCTACAACAAGAACGGCCAGGTCATCGAGACGTGGGACGCTTCGACCCCGGCACGCCGGGTCGACACCACCTACACGCCCTCGGCGAACGTCGCGACCTTCACCGGCCTTGCCGGCACGGCCAACCCCTCGCTGACCACCTATGGCTTTGCGAGCAACGGTAACGCCACCGGCGCTTCGACCAAGATCGACGCCAGCCACACGCAGGCCTCAACGGTCAAGTACTGCGACGACGCGTTGCAGCCGGCGTGCAGCAGCTCGTCCTACGCTCAGGTCAAGTACCAGCCCACGCTAGCCACCGACAGCCAGGGCACCAGCCAGGCCTTCGCCTACAACACGACCGGCGACCTGACCGATGTGACGACCTCATCGGGCAGCGACCACCAGCAACTGCACTACACCAGCGCCGGCGAGGTCGACTGGTCCAAGGACGGCAACCTGCGCCAGACGACCTACGGCTACACCTCGCACTTCTTGACCAGCGTGACCCCACCGGCGCCCCTGGCCGCTGAGGCCTTCACGGCCGACAGCCTCGATCGCATCCACACCGCCACCGACGGTGCCGGGCAGACCGCGACGGTGACCTACGACGGCGAGGACCGCATCACGCGTGTCGACTGGTCGCCGAGCAACAAGTGGATGACCTTCACCTACGACAACGATGGCAACGTCACCCAACGCGCCGACGGAACCAGCACCACCACCTCGAACACGACGACCTACGGCTATGACTGGGCCAACCGCCGAACCTCGGAGAGCTTTCCGTCGAGCCGAACCAATACCTATGTCTACGACAAGGCGTCGAATCTGACGTCGGTGACCGATCCCGACGGGGTGGTCGGCTACACCTACGACGCGGTCAATCGCTTGACGTCGGTGACCTCCCCGAAGCCGACGAGCGGAACCGACACCATCACCTACGCCTACACCGATCCGGCCGGATCGACCGACCCCAGCAAGGTCACGGTCACCTATCCCGGTAGCGGTGGCGTGACCGGTACTGGGCTCAAGCAGGAGACGACCAGCGATGCCGCAGGCAACGTCCTGTCGACCCGAATCCTCAACAGCTCGGGCACGACGCTCAAGAGCCGCACCTACGTCCACGCCACCAGCTCATCTTCGACGAGCTCGCTGATCCAGACGGTCACCGACGAGGCGGGCAACCTGACGACCTACACCCACGGCGCCGCCGACCGTCTCACGCAGGCCAAGACGACCAACGGTGCGACGCCGGTCGATCAGTGGGACTACCTCTTCGACGCTGCCGGCAACCGCACGCGCCGTACCCACACCGTGGGAGCCGGCGGTCCCGTGGCGACCAGCTACGCCTACAACACCGCCAACGAGATGTGCTGGAGCGTTCCCGGCACGACACCGGGAACCTGCAGCTGCCCGACCCCGACCACCTGCACCGCAACCCCCGCTGGCGGCACCACCTACTCCTATGACGCCAACGGCCAGCGCATCACCGGCGCTACCTACGATGCGCTGGAGCGCCTGAGCGCTTTGGGTGCCAGCAGCCTTGGTTACCTGTCGCCGGGCAATGGCGAGCTGGTGAGCTATGGCACCACTGGGTATCAGAACAGCATGCTGGGCCTCAGTCGCCAGATCCCGTCCACCGGTTCTGCGACCGACGTCATCCGCGACACGGGCGGCGCACCGATCGCCCAGCGCGTCGGGACCGCCAGCAAGCAGGAGCTCTTCTCCGACGCTCTGGGCTCCACCATCGCGATGGCCGACGACAGCGCCAACACCATCAGCCGCCACTACACCTACGACCCCGACGGCAACGCGAGCACCACCGGCAGCGGCGCCACCACCAACCTCCTGTTCGCCAGCGGCCACCAAGTCGGAAGCCTGTATCACTACGGCGCCCGCTACTACGACCCCGCCACCGCCACCTGGACCCAACAAGACCCCATCAACCAAATCTCGAGTCTCATTCAAGCCAACCACTACACCTACACAGGAGGAGACCCCATCGACGAGACCGATCTAGCCGGTCTGTGTGTCAAGTGGTTGACCTGCCCCGCAGTCGCTGCGTATAAGTACGTCAAGTCGGGATACGATGAAGAGAGCGAGCGGCTCGCAGATGATGTCGTTAATTGCGGGCAAGGTGGGGAGTCGGGTTCCGAGAGCGCTGCGGGGATCCCTGAGGTTGGACCCGAGGCC
The DNA here is from genome assembly GCF_035996765.1 of Baekduia sp. Classification (NCBI taxonomy): domain Bacteria; kingdom Bacillati; phylum Actinomycetota; class Thermoleophilia; order Solirubrobacterales; family Baekduiaceae; genus Baekduia; species Baekduia sp. Next base: position 21,953 of record NZ_DASYJG010000019.1, on the reverse strand, counting down.
GGATATGTCGCCGGATGCGCGGTCAGCGTCTTTGCAGGTTCGTACGGCTACAACACGGAAGCACCTTGGCGCAGCGGACAGCCGGGCTGACTCGATGCGGCGGAACAGATGGAGACGGAGATCCGTGCGATGACACCCGCCGAAGGAGGGGCGCTACATGAGTAGGCCTCGACAAGCGATATGACCGTCTGGCTTCTTCGGCTGTTCGCCGCGCTGCTTGTCGCATCTCTCGCCGTGAGCGTCGCTTCAGGCGTGCAGGGAGTTTGGGCGGCGTTTGCCGCCGTCGTGTTTGGGCTCCTGCTCTGGGCGCTGATGCGCGGGGGCCGTAACTGGTGGATATTTCTGGTCGTATATACATTTATCGCGCTAGTTGGAGCTGCATTGCACGGTGAGATCGTCGCGAGCCTTGTCCCGCTCGTGCTGCTGTGCATCTTGCTTTCGCGGCCCATCCGTCGCTACGTAGACAAGCCATCAGAACCGGTGAGATGGACCGAGCTCATCGGCAGATGAGATCCGAGTCCGTCGTCGGCGGCCCCCTCACTCCGTGCTGCCTTGTCCTAGCGGCGTTGAGCCACTAGCCACAGGGAACGGGATTTGACGTCGCCGGGTGAAACTGGACCTGAGGCGGGTCGGGACGTTCCTATAGATGTCAAGGGAGCGAGAGTGCGTTGAGATCGTCGCGGCTGTATCGTTGGCGGCGCGGTCGGGTCGGCGGCCGGCGGGATCGGTGCTGTCCCCGGGCTGCCTTGGGGGTGCGGGGAGGGGGCGGCACAGGGAGCGGTGATCGGAGGTGGCTCCGAGGTGGTCACCAAGGCCAGCGGCCGTCGTGGAGGCCAGGCCGCCGGGGTTTCAGGCGGCGCAGTCGGTACGATCAACGATATCGCGCAACTTTGTCGCGCCGACTGTCGATGACCTCTCCTTGGCCCCCTGAAGATCATTGGCCAATCAGAACCAAGCGTCGCCGCGTGACCACCGCGGTCGTAACCCTAGTCATCTGTTTGGCAGGAACAGAGCAACTTCTCGGGAGCGGGCACAATCATCGCAGGTGTCGTCGGACCGATAGGGGTCGTTTGCCTGGGGTACGCGCTGATTTCGACGTTGCGCAGCCCCTGATCATGTCGTTCGGCTCGGCCTGCGGACCCAAGCCACGCTGGGTGGAGGTGCTTGCATGGCTTTCCGGGGGCCGGGGCTCCTCGTGCTCGCCATCGGCTTAGGTGTGGTGGTCGGTCTCGCTCTCGGGCCGCTTGGGGCCGCGGCAGGTGTGGGGATCGCGTTCGTTATGGCCAATGTCGTGTTTCCTATGATCGCCAGGGGCGGTGGCCGGCTGTGGGGTCTTCCGCGGTGGTGTCGTACTCCCGCGGCCGGGGCCGTCGATGAACCGCCTCTTGGCGATTGTGCAGACTCGGACTTCGGTGTCATCGCTGTTGGACATAAGTGCCATCTGCCTCGGCTTGTTGCTCATCGGAGGCTCGCGTGTCTTGGCCGACGCGTTCAAGTCTCCGGGCGATAACTCGCTGGTGACGCGGTTCTTAGGCCTAGGAAACACCTACAACTCCCGTCTCTACCGATGGGCTGCGGCCGTATTGACCGGCCTGCTCTTCATCGCTGCAGGCATGGGAGATCTGTTCAGCAAATAGTCATCACGACCCCATCGGCAACCCCACGCGTGATCCCGCCGTCTTACGGTCGGGGGAGGGAGCAGAGCGATGGTTGGGAATAGCTCCGAGGTGGTCGCAACGATATCGAGCAATGGCGGGCTGTTGAGCGTTGGCCCCACGGGGTATCAGAACACCATGCTTGGCCTCCGCTGCCAGATCTCCTCTACCGGCTACAAGCTCTACAAAGTGATCGACGTGAGACAGAGCGATGGCCGATGAAGCTCCTTGTCGATGAGGGCCGTGGGCGACTCAGTCCGTTGCCCGCGGCCCTTTACGCCATCACCGTCGGAGCAGTTGCGGTGCTGCTCATCGTTCTCGGCCACGTTCAGTGGCTGGTGGCAATAGCCGTGGCGTTGGGACTAACGGAGGGCACGTTGCGCGTTATCCTGGCCATTTCCGCCCGATGAGACCGCCGAGCCTAATTGCGCAGGTGGCGGGGTCAGAGATTGCCAATGTTGCGCTTTGGGCTGTTAGGCACGGCGTCGGTCTTCGTCTTCGTCGTGACGGTTGCGCTTGGTCGCGAGGTTGGACCCGCGGCGCTTTGGGCAGCTGCGATGGCGGTACCGGTGGGAGCGATCGCAACATACGGCCGCACGCGCCGACGGTAACGTGTCGCACGTACCGTGGATGACATGCTTGCGCTTAGTTGTGTCCGGTCGGGACGCATTCGATCCAAATGATGCAACCAACTGCGGTATCTACTCGGGCCTTCGGCGGCTACTCGCTCCGTGGGGCCCCGCGACCTATCAGAAGAAACGATGCGGGAGCCGACGGATCGACGGCTCAGGCCGCGAGGCCGTTTCGAATGAGCGCGTTGGTTTGGCAGTCGAAGCGGTGACGGAACCGGTCCTGGTGGAACGGTGCCGAGTTGTCGGTCTCGTAGTAAATGCGGTCAATGCGGTCGAGCTGGTGGGCCGGGATCGAGGACACGAGCGCCTCCTCGGAGCCCTCGGTGTCGACCTTGAGAACATCGATGCGCTCTTCGCGGGCGAGCACATCGTCGAGCAACGACGCAAACGAGCGCGTTGGCACCGTGATCGATTCGGACTTCCAGCCCTGTTCGAACCCGCCGTAGCGACCGCTGGGCTCGACATAGAACGTGGCCTCGCCGTCGCAGGCCGCTGCCGCGACCTCCTGTAGCTCATAGCGGCCCTCGAACCCGGCGAGCGTTCGTGGTAACCGCGCGATGTTCTTCGGGTCGGGCTCGACGCAGTACACCTTCGAGGTGGCATTGCGCGTCAGGAAGTAGAGGGAGGCGATGCCGATGTTGGCGCCGACGTCGACGGCGACCCGCAGTGTCTCCGGCGCCTCGTAGTCCTGGCGGGCGAAGATCTCGTTGACCGTGAGGAGGTCGTCGTGGCGATCGAGCTGCGGGCGCACGACGCCGATCGGCGTCCGCACCGACGGCGCCCACGGGTACGTGCCGCGGCCGAACATGAACCGCCGCGTGACCTCCGGCAGATCTTGGCGCCGGTAGACCCGCGGCATCGTCACCAGCGCCCGCCGGTGGCCACGCTGCAGGGGTGCGCGAAGCACCGTACCGACGTCGCGGCCACCGATTTGCATACCGCTGACCTTATCGGAGCCGGCCGGGTGCCTAGGCGGCCTTACCCGCCCGCGCGCCGCGCGACCATCACCGCGAAGCGGTGGTCCTTGAACAGGCAGTCGGCCGCGTCGAAGCCGGCCTCCCGCAGCCACCGCAGCTGGGACTCGACGTCGGCGCACTGGTCGTGGCGCATGCGCTCCAACGCTCCGGCCCACTCGGGGTCGTCGGTCCCGGCCGCCCGCGCTGAGGCCTCGTGCCACTCCCGGTAGCGGCGGTCAAAGCACAGCGTCGGGCCGGCGACTTGCTCGGCGTTGACGAAGACGCCGCCGGGCGGCAGCGCTGTGCACACGCGGGTAAATAGATCGCGCTTGCCAGCGTCGTCGAGGTGGTGGATCGCCAGCGCGGAGACGACGGCGTCGAACTCGCCGCCGGGCAGCGGATCTGACAGGTCGGCGACGTGGAGCTCGGCGTCCGGACCCAACACGGCACGGGCCTGCTCGAGCATCGCGGGCGCGCCGTCGACCAGGACGAGCGCGGCGTCGGGGTAGGCGGCCGCGACGCGCGCGGCCAGCATGCCGGTCCCGGCGCCGAGGTCGAGCACGCGACGGGGCGGGCGGCCGAGCATCGCCAGCCCGTCGATAGCCGCGCCGTAGAAGGCGTCGAAGGGTGGGATGAGCCGGCGGCGCGGGCCCTCGTAGCCGCTGGCATGGGCGTCGAAGGTGGCGGGAGCGCTGTCCGTCGTCATGACATACAAGTGTACGTTATGACATACAAGCTGTCTAGCGCGGAATGCGGCTACTTCGACGCCGTCGCCACCGTCACACCCTGGGCCTTGAGCTCGGCCGAGACCTCGGTGAGCTTCTTGGCGCCCGTGCTGTTGGGCAGCGCTCGGAGCGCCGCGGCCAGCGACTTCGTGTCCTTGCCGCCGCCGCTGCGGAACGACGTCGCCAGCTCTTCCAGCCCTTCGATCAGCTTGCGGTGCGTGGCCGCGAGCGCCGCGGGCGGGGTGATCGCTCGCAGCTTCTTGACCGTGTTATCGATGACGGTCGCCTGCGCCTCGCGGTGATCGATGATCTGCGCTGAAGAGACGTTGGCGCCCACCTGGTCGGTGTCGGCAAAGGCGTCCTGCAGTGCCTTGGTCGCTGCACCCAACTGCCGGGCGTAGTCCTGCTTGGGCGAGGCCTTGTCGCCACCGCCGTCATCACCACCGCACCCTGCGAAGACGACGACGGCCAGCAGAGCGACCAAGACCACGAGCGCGCGACGCATGGCGGCGATCCTCCCATGTTCGCCGCGCCCGCGTACCCTTCAGGGCGATGGCCCTCGATCCCACGCACACCGCCCTCGGCACCTGGTCGGGCGGCCACTTCATGCACTACGGCCTCCCGCTCGGAGAGGACCGCCTGCTGGCGCTCATGCGCCCCGACGAGCGCGTCCGCACCGTGCTGACCGCCGACGTCTACGGCGAGGGTGCGGCCGACACGCTGCTCGGCCGGGCGCTGACCGGCCTCGATCGCGAGGCCTACTCGTTGATCGGCGCCGTCGGCCACGACTTCTACAACGGCGAGCGCGAGGGCGCCAAGGGCTTCCCGCGCTTCACCGACCCGCGCCTGCGCGGGCCCGGCGAATACGGCGCCTACCTGCGCGACGCCACCGAGCGCAGCCTGCAGCGCATCGGCGCCGATGCGTTCGACGTCCTGCTGCTCCACAACCCCGACCGCACCGGCTACACGCACGAGGCGGTCTGGGAGGGCATGGTCGCGCTGCGCGACGCCGGCCTCACGCGCCGCATCGGCGTCGCGCCCGGCCCGGCCAACGGCTTCACGCTCGACGTCATCGACTGCTTCGAGCGCTACGGCGACGTCATCGACTGGGCGATGTTGATCCTCAACCCGTTCGAGCCGTGGCCCGGCGAGCTCGCGCTTCCGGCGGCGCAAGCCCACGACGTCAAGGTGCTCACGCGCGTCGTCGATTACGGCGGCCTCTTCCACGATGACCTGCGTCCCGGCTTGCCGATGGCCGAGCGCGACCACCGCAAGTTCCGCCCGGCCGGCTGGATCGAGCGCGGCACCGAGCGCCTTGACGCGCTGCGCCCGATCGCCGAGCGCCACGGCCTGACATTGCTGCAGCTTGCTGCGCAATGGAACCTCGCGCACCCCGCGGTCGCCTCGGTCGTCCCGACGCTGATCCAGGAGTCATGGGACGGCGCCAAGCCGGTCGAGGCCCAGCGCGAGGAGCTGGCCGGCGTCCCGGCCGAGGTGCTGCTGAGCGACGAGGAGGTCGCCGAGATCCGCGCGGTCGGCGACAACACGCGCTGCATGGCGCTCAAGGGCGGCGTGCCCGACCACGAGGGCGAAGCGCGCCCGGACCGCTGGCCGCTGGACGGCGAGCTCGAGGAGATCGCGGCGCGCTGGGACATCGCGCCCACAGACCTCCAACCGGCCTAGCCGAAGAAGACTTCCGCGTCGGCGAAGAACTTGTCGTCCAACGTCTTCGGGTCCCCGAGCGCTTCGGCGATCGGCACCGTCACGATGTCGGTCCCGCGCAAGGCCACCATCTTGCCCGACGCCCCAGCGGTCACGGCCTCCGCGGCCGCCACGCCGAAGCGCGTCGCCAGGACGCGGTCAAACGCCGTCGGCGTCCCGCCGCGCTGGACGTGGCCGAGGATCGTCATGCGCGTCTCATAGCCCGTGCGCTCCTCGATCTCACGCTCCAGCACCACGGCGATCCCGCCGAGCCGCTCGTGGCCGAACGCGTCGAGCTGGCCGGAGCCTGCTGTCGACAGCGTCTCGGCTTGCGGCGTCGCGCCCTCCGACACCACGACGATCGAGAACGTCCGCCCGTTGGCGTGGCGGCGGCGGATGTGGCCGCAGACCTCCTCGATGTCGAACGGCCGCTCTGGCACCAGGATGACGTCGCCGCCGCCGGCCATCCCGGCGTGCGCGGCGATGAAGCCGGCATGGCGCCCCATCACCTCCAGGACCATGACGCGGTTGTGGGACTCGGCGGTCGTGTGCAACCGGTCGATCGCGTCGGTGGCGATCTGCACCGCCGTCTGGAAGCCGAAGGTGTAGTCGGTGCCCTTGAGGTCGTTGTCGATGGTCTTGGGCACGCCGACCACCGGGACGCCCTCGGCCGCCAGGCGCGCCGCGACGCCGAGCGTGTCCTCGCCGCCGATCGGGACGAGCACGTCGACATCGCGCAAGGCCATCCCCGCGCGTACGCCGTCAACGCCGGGGCCACCTTCCTTAAAGGGGTTGGTCCGCGACGAGCCGAGGATCGTTCCGCCACGCGGCAGGATCCCCTTGGTCCGCTCGGCCGTCAGCTCCTCGCCCTCGCCGCTGAGCACGCCGGCCCAGCCGTAGGTGTAGCCGAACAACGTGTGCCCGTCGCCGAGGCCCTTGCGGACCACGGCACGGATCACCGCGTTCAATCCCGGGCAGTCGCCGCCGCCGGTCAGCACTCCGATCCTGGCCATGGGCCAGAGACTATGAGGGCTGTCTAGCCCTCGATCGGGATGGGCCGGAGCCTGAGCGCTCGGCGGTCGCCGCGCGGTTGCGGCCGGCCTTTTTGGCGTCGTACATCGCGATGTCGGCTTGGACGAGCAGTTCCTCGGCGCTGAGGCCGTCGGTGTCATCGAAGGCGGCGAGGCCGACCGACGCGGTGACGCGCGCGTGGCCGGCGCCGTCGGCGACGGTGCCGTCGCGCTCGACCGCTCCCAGCAGCTTGGCGGCGACCGCGGTGGCCTCGGACTCCGACGCCTCGGGCAGGATCACGCCGAACTCGTCCCCGCCGAGGCGGGCGATGACGTCGGACTCGCGCAACTCATCGCGCAGCGTGCCCGCCAGCCGCGCGATCAGCTCATCGCCGACGGGATGGCCGAGCGTGTCGTTGACATGCTTGAAGCCGTCGAGGTCGAGCACGAGGACCGCGCCGCGACGGTGGTAGCGCTCGGCGGAGGCCAGCGCGCGATCCAGTTCCTCCTCGAAGCGGCGGCGGTTGAACAGCCCGGTGAGCGCGTCGTGGTCGGCGAGGTACTGCAGCTGGCCTTCAAAGCGCTTGCGCTCGGTGATGTCGACGATCTGGCCGATGCCGTAGGCCGGCTGGCCGGCCTCGTCGGGCACGGCGGCGACGGTCACGAGCGTCCAGACGAGCTGACCATCGGCGTGGACCATCCGGCACTCGGCGGTGATCCGCTCGACCTTGCCGGCGATGAGCGCTGCGAGGCGCTCACGGGTGACGTCGAGCTCCTCGGGATGAAGGATCGCGCTGATGCGGCGTCCCAGCAGCGCGTCGCGCTCGTAGCCGAGCAGGCGGGCGAGCGCGGCGTTCACGGTCACCCACTGGCCCGGCTCGGGGCCGTGGAAGTCCAGGACGCAGACGCCGATCGGCGCATGCTCGAAGGCGGCGCGGAAGCGGCGCTCGGCCTCGCGGCGGCCGGCCTCCAAGCGATGGCGCTCGGTGACGTCCTGGGTGGTGCCCCAGACGCGGCGCAGCGCGCCGTCGACGCGCTCGGCGGCGGCCCCGCGGCCGTGCATGACACGCTCGATCCCGTCGGGACGGACCAACCGGTAGGTGATGTCGAACGGTGCGCCATCCAGCGTGGCGCGTGCGAGGACGTCGCGGACCGCGTCGCGATCGTCAGGGTGAATCAGCTTGGTGTGGGTCGCGTGGCCGGCGGCGGTCGTCTCCGGATCGACACCGAAGATCCGGTAGAGACCAGGGCTCCAGGACTCCGCGCCGGTCTCCAGATCGGTCGACCAGCTGCCGAGGTCGGCCATCGACTGGGCCTCCTCGAGCAGCGCGCGCTGGCGGTGCGCCTCCTCCTCGGCCTCCTGCAGCCGCAGCTCGTTGGCCTTGCGCGAGGTGATGTCGCGCGTGGTGGTGACCGCCTCGACGAACGCGCCGTGCTCGTCCAGGACGGGGGAGACGGTCGACTCCAGCCACATCTCGCGGCCGTCGCGGACGTTGGTCATCCGGTAGCTGACGACGCCGCGGCGGCCCTGGCGCGCCTGCTCGTGCGTCTCGCGGACCGCGGCGGCATCGTCGGGATGGCAGACGTCGGCGGCCCAGAAGCCGACCAAGTGCTGGGCCTCGAAACCGAGCAGCGCCTCGGCGCCGCCCGCGGCGTAGACGATCTTGCCGTCGGCCTGGTGGCGGGCGATCAGGTCGCCGGCGTGGGTGGCCAGCAGCGCGAGCTCACCCTCGCGGGCCTTCAGGTCGGCCTGGGCGCGCAGGACGACGGTGATGTCGGAGAAGGAGACGACGGCGCCGTAGGCCTGGGTGTCGCCTTCGACGAAGAGCGGGACGGCGTTGACCAGCAGCCACTGCTGCGTGCCGTCGCGGCGGTCGAAGCGCAGCCGGGTGGCCAAGACCGGCTCGCCGGTGGCGATCGCGCGCGTGCCGGGCTGGTCGGCGACGTCGACCGGCGTGCCGTCGGGGTGCAGCGGCACGAAGGTCTGGTCATGCGGTGAGCGGCCGGCGAGGCGGTCGTCTTGCAGGGTGTGGACGCCCGCGATCACCCGCGCCGCGCGGTTGGAGGCACGGATGGTGCCGGTCGCGTCGGTGATGACGAGACCCTCGGTCGTGGCATCGGCGGCGGGACCGAGAAGGCGCGACCAATCGTCGTGAGTCGTAGGGGCGGTGCGGATCGACATCGAGGGCCTTGGCAGAAGGTCGGCGTGCGGCACATCGGACTTGAGGTCCGGGACATGCGTAACTTCTTCGCGCGGTCCCCGTTGGAGCGGCACATGCATCACCGAACGAGGAGCGCACATCCCATGAGAAGGCTGCGATGGGGCGGCACGGCCGCCTTGGCCGCATGCGCGTTGGCCGCACTGCCGGCTGTCGCATCGGCCAACGTCCAGGTCGGATCTTCCGGCTGGCTGTGGGGCAACCCGCTGCCGCAGGGCAACACGCTGCGGGCGATGGCGTTCGCCGGCACGACCGGCTACGCGGTCGGTGACTTCGGCACGCTGCTGAAGACGACCGATGCGGGCGACACCTGGACCGGTCTGCCCGCCGGAACGTTCTCCAACCTCACAGAGGTGGAGGCCGTCGACGCCAACACGGTGGTCGCAGGCGGCGGCTGCGTGGCGCGCCTGTCGACCGACGGCGGCCAGACCTTCTCGCGGATCGCGTTCACGCCGGTCGAGTCCAGCTGCCCGGACGGCTCGCACCTCGCGGCGCTCTGGTACGTCAACGCGCAGCACGGCTACCTGGTGCTCAACGACGGCTCGGTCTTCGAGACGACCAACGGCACGGACTTCGCGACCAAGACGGCGATCCCCGGCACCAAGCAGGCGGGCGGCGGCGTGGTTCCGACCGACGCGGTCTTCACGAGCGACACGGGCGGCTACGTCACGACCTCGGACGGCAACATCTACGTGACGACCGACTCCGGCGTCAGCTGGAAGTCGGTCAGCACGACGGGCCGACCGGTCCGCGCGATCACGTTCGCCTCGGCGACGGTGGGCTACGCGGTCGGCGACGGCTCGCTCTTCTTGAAGACGAGCGACGGTGGCGCGACGTGGGTCCCGAAGGAGATCGGGTCCGGCCAGAACCTCACGGGCATCCGCTGCGCCGACGAGAAGGCCTGCGTCGCCACCACGGCGACCGGCACCCAGCTGGTCATCACGGTCGACGGCGCCGCGACCTTCTCGGCCCCGACGCCGTCGACCGATCCGCTGTTCGCCGCGGCGTTCGCGACGCCGCTGCGGCTCGCGGCCGCCGGCCAGCAGGGCTCGACAGTCGTCTCTGACGATGCGGGCGCCAACTCGCGGCCGATCGGCGGCCGGCTGACGGGGTCGTTCTCACGGATCGTGGCGGGCAAGGTGCCCGGCACGGCCTTTGCACCAGGCCCGAACGCGACGCTCGGCAAGACCGTCGACGGCGGCAAGACCTGGACGCGCGGCAACGTCACGACGACCGCCGACGTCTTGGACGTCTCGTTCCCGACGGCCAGCGCCGGCTACGCGCTCGACGTCTCCGGCGGGCTGTTCGTCACGACGACCGGCGGTGGGTTCTGGAAGACGCTGGACACCGGCAGCACCGCGCGGCCGGGTGCGGTCTACGCACCGACGCCGACGACCGTGATGGTCATCGGGCCGACGGGCGTGCGCCGCTCGGTGGACGGCGGTGGGTCGTTCGATGCGGTCAAGGGCGGCGCGGTGGCGCATACGTCGCTGCAGCGCGTGGATCGCGCCGGCAGCGCGATCGTCGCCTACGGCATTCAGGACGTCATCCGCTCGACCGACGCCGGCAAGACGTGGACCGTCGTCAAGAAGCCAGGCAAGTACATCAAGAAGGGTCGCAAGCGGGTGAATCGGTTGGGCGTGCGGCGGGTCGACTTCGTCGATGCCTCGCATGGCTTCCTGCTCGACACGAGTGGCCGGTTGTGGCGGACCTCGAATGCCGGGGCGAGCTGGACCGAGCTGCCGGGGATCGGCACGAGCGGCGCCCGCGGCATGTCGTTCTCCTCGGCGCAGAAGGGTTACCTCGTCATCAGCAGCTTCGGCGACGTCCGCCAGCCGACGGGCTTCCTGCTGCGCACCGATGACGGCGGCGCGACCTGGCATCCGCAGTTCGTGGTGTCCACCCCGATCGCCGATGATGGTGTGGTTGCCGGTGGCGCGACCGACTACCTGCTGGGCGGCGAGCAGTCGCTGCTGTACAGCACGACCGGTGGCGACTCGGGCGCGAGCAGCGAGCTGACGATCGCGGCGCCGAAGGCGCGCTACACGAAGGCTGTGCACATCACCGTGAAGGGCACGCTCAAGCCGGCTTCTGGCAACGAGCGGGTGACGGTGAGCTATCGGCGCCCGGGATCGACGCGCTGGACGGCGCAGACCGTGAACGCCAGCGCCAACGGGTCGTTCACGACGAGCTGGAACCTGGCCAAGGGCGCCAATCAGTTCGTCGCGCAGTGGCAGGGCAACTTCCGGGCCCACGGTGACGGGTCGAAGGTGCTGACCGTGACCGTCGGGAAGGCCAAGAAGAAGAAGTAGTTGTTGGCTCGCGCGAGCTGCTCGCTGGCGTTACGCCGCGAGCGGTTCGCGCGAGGTGCCGTCACCCAGGCCGGTGGCGGCCTTGGAGGCGCGGACGGTTACGGGCAGGCCGTCGCGGGGGCCGATCGTCGGCGTCTGGCGGACGCGCAGCTCGTAGCCGGGCTGCAGGTCGAGGCGGAAGCGCTGCAGGATCTTGGCGGCGATGACGTTGACCTCGGCTTGGCCGAAGCGCATGCCGATGCAGGTGCGCGAGCCGCCGCCGAAGGGCACGTAGGCGCCCTTGGGGATCTGCTCGCGGTTTTCGGGGGCGAAGCGCTCGGGCTTGAAGGCTTCAGGGTCCTCCCAGACGTCGGGGAGGTGGTGGCTGGCCCACGAGCTGTACTCGACCGGCACGCCGCCGGGGACGGCGACGCCCGCGATCTCGGCCGGCTCGATCGAGCGGCGGGGCCCGATCCACGCGGGCGGGTAGAGGCGCAGCGTCTCGTCGAGGGCGAGCTCCAGGCCGAAGTCCTCGGCGTCGACCAGGTGCGGGTGGCGGGCGAGCTCGTAGAAGAGGAAGGCGACCGTGGAGGTCGTCGTGTCATGGCCGGCGAAGAGCAGCGTCATGACCTCGTCGCGGATGTTGCGGTCCGTGAGGAGCAGGTCGTCGCCGTCGCGGGTCTCGAGCAGGAGGCCGAGCAGATCGTCACCGAGGTCGCCGGAGGCGCGGCGGCGGTTGAGCTCTGCGTAGATGATGGCGTCGAGGCGCTTGGCGGCTGTGCGCATCCGCTTCCACGGTGAGCCGGGCCCGCGCAGGATCTGGAAGATGTAGTCCTTGGACCAGAAGCTGAGCGCGTTCTCGAACTCCTGCGCGGCGTCGGCATGCTGGCGGGCATTCTCGGGGTCGATGCCGAAGAGCGCGCGCATGGCGATGCGCAGCGCCAGCTCGCGGGTCCAGTGGTACAAGTCGAGTTGTAGGCCATCGTGCCAGCCGTCGAGCGCGCGGTCGACCTCCTCGACCATGAGCTGCTGGGAGAGCGCGATGCGTTCGCGGTGGAACATCGGCAGCATCGCCTTGCGCGACAGGCGGTGGAAGGCCCCGTCGATGGCGAGCATGCCGTCGCCGAGCAAGGGCATCAGATCGCCGTAGTGGCCGTCGCGCCAGGAGTAGTTGGCGGCGTTGGAGACCAAGAGATGATGGTTGGCCTCGGGGCCGAGCACGAAGATGATGTTCTGGTGGAACACCCGTTGGGTGAAGACCGGGCCGTAGCGGTCGTAGGCTTGCAGCAGGAGCGTCAGCGGGTCGCGGAGAAACCCGCGCGTGCGCGCGACCGAGAAGTTCGTATCGCCAGGCGGGAACGGCACAGTGATCGAGCGCTCCAGCCGCACATCGTTGGCCATCCGCCGGAAGGGGTTCGTGTTGGTGATCTGCGGCGGTGCAACGACCCGGGGCATGGTACGGCAGCGTACTGGTTGCCTGGCCAACCAGCCAAGACCACCAGCGACCATCGGCCGTTGCTGCCTGCCATAATGGTCGTCCCGTTCACTCGGGGGCGTAGCTCAGTTGGTTAGAGCGCCGGCCTGTCACGCCGGAGGTCGCGGGTTCGAGTCCCGTCGCTCCCGTATTTTCAACCTCGCCGCCTCTACTAGGGGCGGCGTTGTCGTTTGTGGGGCGATGACGGCGTCCTCCGGGGCGTCGTTCGAAGAACGGCGCGAACGCTTTTGTCGGCCGTACGGCGACGATGCGGGAGTCGTCGATCCACACGCGCTCGAAGAGTTGGCCGACCAGCTCGCGGCGCTTGACCGGGTCGGCTTCGGTCTCCCAGAACCGGCCGAAGTCCTTCAGCACCGCGCGGGCGCCGTCGAGGTCGGCGGTCGGGCCGGGCGCCATGCTGTCGAGTGCGTCGTCGATCTCGGCGCGCTTGGTCCGGTACTCGGCCTTCTCGATGTCGCCCATTTCGTAGAGGTCGCGGAGCCGCTTGCGGCGCTCCTTCAGGGTGCGGCGCGCCTTGGCCTGACGCCTGGCTAGCGCCGAATCGCGATGTCGTCGGCAGGAATCTGGATTTGGGCGCCGATGGAACGTGTGTGCCGTCATCCAGACGCGCTGCTACGCCCGAACGGTTGAGGCCGCCGACGATGTAAGCCCCGCTTTGCTCTGAGTACTCACCAAGCGTGGCGTGGTAGGACACCTCGAGCCTGGCTGACAGGAGGCGACGGAACACCGGAAGATGCGGAACCCGCTCCGCCTTCCTCTAGTCGAGCGCGCTATTTGGAACTGGAAGATCCGGACTTGGCACGACTCTCAGCCATTGGAGGACCGCCAGGTTGCGAATGGTGCTGGCGATCTCGTCGGACTCGAAAGGAGGCTTGCGATTGGCCTTCCATTCGATGACCGCGGCGAGCACGTCCGCTTCGCTTACCGGTTGCTCGCTGTTTGCCTTCCAAAGCTGCTTTGCCGTGTAGTGGACCGTGGCGGCAATCTCGGCCTGCCGAGAGGTCATACGAGCCATGAGATCGACGAGACGCACAATGGCCGGGTTCCACTCAGTCAGTGCGTCCTCGTACAAGGCGCGGGCTTTCTGGAAGGTCGGACCGACTTCAACTGCGATGAGCTGCCCCTGACGCCCCTCATCAACTAGTCCGTTGTTGAGTAACTTGCTAGTCAACGGCTTGAGCGCGTGTGCATAGGGGCCAAAAGAGCGGCGCTCGAACGTCAGCCCGGTTGGGATCCCGGCCTCGGTACCGAAATAAGCCAGCTTCTGAAAGTAGATACGACCCACCGGTGGCTGGTACGGATTCGTCTTTAGCCGCCGAACGGTTTCGACCAGCGCCATGGCCGCAGCCGGGACGCGAGAAGCCGGAGCGAACGGGGATTCCGCAGAGCCAGCGTGCGACTCCAGGTACTCGATCTGTAGCTCTTCATGCGCGACGTCGAACGGCGCGTACAAGGTCACGGGGATCGGGAGCCGGGCCAGATGCTCGTACAGCCTAGGGCCGACAACCCGCCATTCGAGTCCGCCTTCGCCACAGCCCAACGGTGGGACTGCCAGCGACTCGACGCCCCATTCGGCGACGTGCGCCTTCAGGTACTCGAGACCCGCTTCGATGTCGCTCAGCTTAGACTGCGAGCGCCAGTGATCCTTGGTAGGGAAGTTGATGATCCACGGTGCGCCAAACAACTCACGGTAGAGATAAGGCTCGCCGAGTCGAACGTCGCCGCGATCACATCGTGTCTTGTAGTCGGCGAACATCCGCGGGAAGCGCTTCTTGAATTGCAGCGCGATGCCCTTGCCCATGACGCCCACGGTGTTGATCGTGTTGACGAGGCACTGAGCGTCGGAGTCGAAAAGATCGCCCTTGCGGACCGTGACGTTGGAGGCGCTGGCAGACATTAGAAGAAGAACAGATCGGCGTTTAGCTTGACCTCGCAGGCGGACGTCTGCTCCTGCAACGCCTTCATGCCAGCGTCGCAGGATACGTACGCGCCGTGGATGTACTCCGGCAGGACAACGTGCGGAACCAGGACTTCTGCCTGCTTGGCCTGCTTCTTGCGGATGTAGGCGTAGTAATCGTCGTCGGTCCAACGGCGAGCGAACGTCAATTCCTTATCGACGATCACAAGCCCGGCCGGTGACGGGACGAAGCGAACGAAATCGGCGGCCGCGTTTTTGTCCGTGACGACCGTCCCGTCGAGATCCAGCACACAGTGGTTGACGCTGATCACGCATAGCGACGCGTGTTGTTCCAAGCGCTTGTACAGCATCGAATTGCGGGCATGGAAGTAGAGGTTCGCGTAGTCGTGGAGCCTGAGGCCCCCCGAGACCGTGACGTCGGCTCGCCGATCCTGAATCTCCTGCATGGCAGCCGACTCATGCGGCAACGCCTCCGCACGGTTGTGGGAAAGGATGCCGTGCTCCATCACCGAGGCCATGTTGGCGATGGGCATGATGCAGTGCAGTTCGGCTACGTCTGACCGTTCCAAGCTCGCCTCCTTGCTTGTCGCAGAGGGTGAACGGTAGTCCACCACAAGCACGCCTAGACGGAAGGGACCGCCTCAACGTCGCCGAGGCCGCTCGAGGAGCGTGGCCGACCAGCTCGCGGCGCTTGACTGGATCGGCTTCGGACTCCCAGAACCGGCCGAAGTCCTCCAGACCGCGCGGGCGCTCGTCGCGTAACCTGGCGCTCGGTGAAGTCCGAGATGAACTCGGCGAGCTGTCTGTCGAAATTGAGGCCGACGCCGTACCGCGCGCCCTGACCTACAGTGATTGAAGACACTTCGTATGCGGTAGGTGCACGCTCGGATCTAGCCTCCGCACACCGGCACGGCGAAATCCGTGTTGTGCGTGTACGGCCCGCCATACGGATCACCGTTCATGAAGGTATTGGCCGGTACGTAGTACGTGTCGTTCCACGGGGCCGACGCGATGCGGTACCAGTAGCCGTCGGGGTTCACGCTCCCGATGGCGGCGTCGTACACCCGGCACGAGACGGTCACCCACTGACCGGCGGAGACCGCCGGTCCAAGGCCCATAGCGTTGTGGTAATTGACGAACGTGTTGACGGGGTGGTTCGGCGTCTCCTGCTCCTGCGTCCCCGGCTGGGGTGTAGGCGGCGGCGTCGTGGCCGTCGAGGTCGTGCCGGGCGCTGTCTTGATCGGCGTGTCGCCGCCGCTGGGCGTCCCGGCCGAGGGTGGCAGAATAGGGAACGTCTGGGGTGCGTCCTGCGTCGTGATCTTGGTCTTCGTCCTCGCGTCGGTCTGCTTGGGCTTCTGCGTCGTCGTCCCAGGGGTGGCGCTCGGGCTGCCTTTGTCGCGCTGCGAGCCGGTGCGGTCGTCGCTCGGCGGCGTGCCGCCGTCGCCCGGTGCTCGTGGCGTCTTGTCCTGGTCGGCTGTCGCCTTGTTCGAACCGCCGTCATCCTTCGGGGCCTTCGCTCCGGCCCCTGTCCCGGTGCCGACTTTGCCGATTGTTGCCCCCGGCGCGGCGGTCGTCGCCTCGGACGACGATCCAGCGGCCTCGCTCGGTCCGCCAGTGTCTCCCGTGGCGGCGAAGAACGTCGGCGCGAAGATCGGATCGATCGTCGACGTCGGCTGTAGGTGGCAGTCCGCGCCGTCGAGCTTCAGCAGCCCGGCGCGTGCCGCGATCCGGTCGTTCGAGGCGTCTCGGCCTTTGTTCCGTGCCTTCGCAAGGACGTCGCTCACTGCCGCCGGGGTGTTGGCCGCGTCGAGGGCGTCGGCGTACCAGCGCATGCGTGCGACGTTGCGGTTAAGCGCATTCACGGTCGACTTGTAGGTCCTCTCCTGCGCGACGGGCGGCTCGGCGGCTCGCAGCTGCGCGGCCACGTCCGACGCACGGCTGGCGAGCGTCGTCACGGTCTGCAGCGCCGCCGCCTTGGCTTGGGTCAGGCTCATGGAGTCGCCGAAGCGCTTCTGCAGCGCCGGCCCGAGCGCCGCGGCTTTCTCGTTGTCGCGGTTCAACGTGTCGCAGACCTCCGAGACCACGAGTGTGAACCGCGAGCTCCCCCCGGTGACGTCCGCAGAATCCGACGGAGATCCACCGAGCAAAGCATGCGCCGCGCCGACCGCCGTGCCAATCAGGATGAGCACGCCGAGCCCGACAGCGACGCGACCCCACGCGCTGCGCAGACAGCGAACAAGCAACTCGAACGCCCGGCGTCGACCGAGCGGGGTCTTGAACGTCCAACGCCGGTCCATGCGTGCTCTGGGACCCTATGAACTTCCCTGAGCGCTTCTCATCGGCGCAACATACCGGACAACCTGAAGGCGCTTAGCGCTGCTGGTAGGTGAATTGCCCATTTCTGGACCCTCGTCTAGTCTCCGTGCCATGGCGCTGCGCGCACGGGTGCTGGTCCTCGTCGTGCTCGCGACGCTCGCGAGCACCGTTCCGGCCGCGGCGTTCCACGCCGAGCCGACCGCGCACATCTTCGGCGGCACGTCCCCGGCCTCCGAGGCCGACGCCCCGTGGTCGGTGCTGGTCGAGGTCGCGACGGGTGTGCAGCCGGAGTTGTGCTCCGGATCGCTCATCGATGCCGCCCACGTCCTCACCGCCGCCCACTGCGTGTACTCGACGCTCGCACCCCGGGCGCTGAGCAGCTTTACGGTGATCGCCGGGGCCACCGACCTCACGGGTCCGGTGGCGCCGCCGACCGGGCAGGTCCGCCGGGTCGGCGGCTGGCGCGCACATCCGGCGTATACAGCGCGGGGCGACGTCGACCTCGTGATCCTCACCGTCTCGCCAGCGTTCGACGTCTCCGGTGCGGCCGTTCGGCCGATCGCGATCGTCGCGCCGGGCCAGGGCCCCGGCCCCGGGGTGCGTGTGAAGCTCTACGGCTGGGGCAACGAGAGCCCCGGCGTCGTCGGACGCGAGCACGCGCTCGACCAGACGCTGCTGCGACCGTCGGCCTGCGCGAGCGGCGTTCCCTCGCTGCTGTGCGGTCGCGCGGACGGCGGCGCCGCGTGCGTGGGCGACAGCGGGGGAGGGCTCGTTAGCGCCGGCGGGACGCCGGTCCTCGTCGGCGTCGAGCGCCTGGTCCTCGATTCCAGCTGCGCCCGACCCGCAGCCAACGGCTACACCGACCTCTCGACCCCGCAGGTCGCCAGTTGGCTGGCCCACGCGGCTACGGTGCCGATCCCTCCGCGCACCAAAGGGCTAGCGACGATCGTCGGCTCGGGCGTGGCCGGCGAGCCGCTCACCTGCCGGGCCCCGCTGTGGTCGGGCTCGTCGCGGTTCCGCTACGAGTTCGTCGACGTCGCCTCCGGTGTAGTCCTCGCTACTGGAGGGTCGACGTACACGCCGACCGTCCACGACGTCGACCGTGGCGTGTCGTGCGTGTCCATCGCCAGCTCGGCGGGCGGCACGACCGAAGCGGCGGCCGCCAACGGCATCGTCGTGCGGGCGGCGGTGCTCGCCGATCCCGCGCTCCAGCTCTTCATCAGCGCAGAGCATGCGTTGACCTTCGGGGACGCGTCGAGCGACTTCATCTACCTGCACGTGACGTTGCGCGACCGCGCCGGTGAGGGCAAGGTCGTCCTGTCGAAGATCGTGACCGACGCGGACGCGGTCGACCTCTCGCACGTGCGCCCAGGTGCGTATCGCCTGTGCGCCGCGTTCGCCGGGAACATCCGCTATCGGGCCGGCCGGGCGTGCCGCCGGTTGATCGCTCGTGCCTCGGTGACCGACCTCGTGCGCCTGATGCGGCCGGGACGCCGCAGCGGACGCCGGGTCGTGCGGCTCCTGGTCGATCCGCCGCTCGTCGGGCGGCGCGTCACCTTCCACTGGCGCTTGTCACGGTGTCGGGCGCAACGCTGTGGGCCCGCTCGCACGGTTCGCCGGGGCATCACCCTGATGTCGAACACCGCCCTGCACGTCCCCTCCGCGCGCAACGACGAGCGCGTCGAGCTGTCCGCACGCCTTGCGAAGGCGAGCGTCCGTGGCGTTCCGTACGCCGCCGGCGTCTGGCGTGCGGTCCTCCGCTGACGGCGCGTGACCACCCCGGACTCCCGCCCGCCCTCCCGTGGGCGATGGCCGACCCCGACCGCCTCCCCAGAACCGGCCGAAGTCCTCTAGCGTCGCGCGAGCGCCATCGGGTCGGCGGTCGGGCGCTATGCGGTCTAGCGCCCTCGGCGCCGTCACCAGTGGCTCATGGGCTCTTGGTCCCAGCGCTACAGCCGGATCTCAACGGAGCCAACGGAGGTTGAAAGCCCGGGTTCGACCCCCGTCGCTCCCGCTTGGTACACCTGTTGTCTCCTGAGGCGGCGAGGTCGCCGGCGGGAGAGGAAAGCCCTGCGAATGCAGGTGTGGGAGAACGTGGCGATCTACCGGTGTTCGTCCCAGACCGGCTCTTTTCGCCCGCTGCGGCGAGCGGGTACCGTTGCGCCTCGTGAGCGACGACGAGGCCAACATCCGAGAGGTCGGGCGCCGGTTGGCGGTCGAGGCGCCGAATGCTCAGGTCGTTCTCTTCGGCTCTCATGCGCGCGGCTCGGCAACATCGCGTAGCGACATCGATGTCCTCGTGATCGAGCCCGAGGTCGAGAATACGGCGCTGGAGTCAGTGCGGTTGATGCGGGCGGTTGGCGACCTGCGGTTGCCGGTCGAGATCGTGGTCGTCAGCGAGCGTGAGGCCGCCGAGTGGCGCGACGTGCGTGGCAGCCTTGTGCATGTCGCGCTGTCTGAGGGTCGCGTGCTCGCTGCTTGATGGCCGATCAAGCTGATCTCGCCCGCGAGTTGATTGGGCTGGCGGCTGACGATCTGACGGCGGCGCGGGCGCTTGTCGATGTGCTCTCAGTATCGGACGCGATCGTGGGCTCCCACGCGCAGCAGGCGGCGGAGAAAGCGTTAAAGCAGCGCTCGCCGCTACCGGCCGGAGCTTCCCGTTCACGCACAATCTCGCGTTGTTGATGCAGTTGTGCGAAGACATTGGCATCGAGCTTCCGGTCACCCTCGGCAAACTCGATCTGCTTACCCCATACGGTGGCTGAGCGTTACGGGCGCGTTCTCCTGGCACCGTGGCCCGAGCGACTGCGTCAGATCTGGCGGTGAAGGCGGTTGTTTGGGCACAGCGGTTGTCGAGGAGTCGCCAAGCGCAGGTCATCCGACGCGGATCTCGATCCCGCTGGGGTGTGAAGCCCGGGTTGACCCCGTCGCCTCCGTACTTTCAACCTCGACGTCCCTACTAGGGGCGGCGTTGTCGTTTGTGGCCTGATGACCGTGCCCTTTGGGGCAACGGAGCACTTGAAGCGAGGTCTGCTCGACTCCGGCCGAGCAGCCGACTTGCACCATTGTATATACGCGTATATGCTGTCCGCATGAAGATCGTCAAGGTGCGGCGGGTGGGTAACAGCAACGTGGTGTCGTTGCCGCGTGAGTTCGAGGAGCGCGGCTACTTGCCGGGTGCGTCGGTGCTGGTCGAGGAGCTGCCCGAGGGTGGGTTGCGGCTTATGCCTACCGAGCAGGTGCGCGAGCGGATCGGCGGGATTGGTCGTCGTCTGGTCGATGAGCATCAGGAGGCGTTGCGCATCCTGGCTGAGCACGATCCCGACGCGGCGTAGCTCGGGCAGGTCGCCGGTATGGCAGACGAGCCGATCTGGCTCGAACTCGACGATGTTCTCGAGATCCACGCAGCGATCATCGGCGGCACGCCGGCCCAGGCCGCAGATTTGCTTCGCAACCGCTCCGGCTTGCTCAGCGCGCTTGAACGTCCGGCAACGTATGCCCACTACGAGGGTGCCGATCAGGCGATGCAGGCCGCGGTGCTCGCACATGGCATCGCAGAGGACCAGCCGTTCCTCGATGGCAACAAGCGCGCGGCGTTGATCGCCATGCTGACGTTCCTGGAGATCAACGGCATCGGCATCGACGCTGCGGACCCGGAGTTGGCCGACTGGATCATCAGCCTCAGTGCAGGCGCAACGCCCGAGGACCTCGCCTCGCGCATCCGCCAGGCGTCCCGCCCGCTCGGTTGAGCGCCGCCCGCCGTCTCAGGTCCTGATCTCGATCCCGCTGGGGGGTGTAAAACCCGGGGTTTGACCGCCGTGGCTCCCGCCTTTTACACCTCGCCGTCCTGGGCGGCGCCGCTGGTGAAAAGGTCTGCAAATGCTGGGGTTGAGCGGAGGGCGACGATTCCTGCCGGGCGACCCACACCAGCTCGAAAGCTGCTGGACCAGTTGGCGGCGCGGCTCGGGATCGGTCTCGTCCTTCCAGAAGCGCCCGAAGTCTTCGAGCACCGCGCGCGCTCCGTCGAGATCGGGGGCGGGGCGGGAGCGAGGGCGTCCAGCTCGGCATCGAGCACGTCGCGGTGGAGACGTACTCGGGACGGTCGAGGTCGCCCAGCTCGTAGAGGTCGCGCAGCCGCTTGCGGCTGCATGTCATCGCGATCACGCGCGGGCGCCTGCACCCTGAGACACGCGCCTGCTTGCAGCACAAGGAAGCCGAGGGCAAGACACGGATGGAGGCCATGCGCTGCCTCAGGCGCCACCTCGCCGGCAGGTACTGTCGGCTGCTCAGCGACCGATCACCAACCGAAGGCAACGATGAGCGCCACGCTGCAGTTCGACGAGGACGCCTCCCGACGGATAGCGGCGATCTACATCACGCCTGACGTCATCGAGCAGCGCGAAACGATCCTGCGGGCGCTCGCCCTCGAGCCCGGCGAGCGCGCAATCGACATCGGCTCGGGTCCCGGTCTCCTCGCGTGCGACATGGCCGTTGCCGTCGGGACCGGCGGGCGGGTCTGCGGGGTGGACGTCAGCGAGAGCATGCTCGCCCTCGCCAGGGCGCGCAGACCACCAGCCGGCAGTGCCCCGATCGAATACCAAGAGGCCGGCGCGCACACGCTCCCGTATGCGGACGCGAGCTTCGACGTCGCAGTCTGCACACAGGTCTACGAGTACGTCGATGATGTTCCCACCGCGCTGCTGGAGTTGCGGCGGGTGCTGCGCCCGGGAGGCCGAGCGCTCGTGCTGGACACCGACTGGGACTCGATCGTCTGGGCTTCGCGCAACGACGAGCGCATGGACCGGGTGCTCGCCGCGTGGGAGGAGCACCTCCTCCACCCTCACCTGCCGCGGACGCTCACGCGGCTGCTGCGCGATGCTGAACTGGAAGTCACCGACCGCCAGATCGTGCCGTTGTTCAACGCCGGCTATGACCCCAACACCTACAGCGCCGGAATGCTTGAGCTGATCGCCAGGTTCGTACCCGGTCGCAACGGCGTGAGCGAGGCCGAAGCCACAGCATGGGCACAAGACCT